>JAYVVO010000434.1:0-9615 GCA_043786955.1 Saprospiraceae bacterium | reverse complement strand
TAACAACAAAGAACAAAGAGTTATAAGATTTTTTTTCATTGAAAATTAAATTTTAGTTTTTTAAAAAGAATATCAAAATAGTTTATAGTTGACAGCTGACAGTTTGTTGGGTGCTATTAAACTGACAACTATCAACTGACAACTGTCAACTAAATCAGAAAGAATATCCATAACCTACTGAACCATAAAGCTCGCCACCCGAAGCAACATTAACCAACGACGTTTTCACCCATTGAAAAAGCGTATTGAAATTATGTCGTTGCGCGAGTGTCAGTGTTGCACCTGCGCGCAGCGAAATAGATGGCGTGTTTTGTCCATTCGATTGGCGCAAACTATATCCGCCGCCACCTTGAATAGAAAGTTTTTGTTCGAAAGCCGTTTTAGAAGCATTGAGTTGCAAACTGTAAAATTTATCGGAGATTGTTTCAGAAAAAGTATTACTGTTGGCAAGTAGCGATGTTTGTAGCGATAAACCCGAAGCGACAAAAAATATAGAATGCGACACATTGGCGAACCAACTATTAGCATTCAGTTTATTGGTAGTGATGTCGCGGTAATCGGTCGTGTTTTGTAAATTGATGGAAAAAACCAACGTTTGTGGATGTTGCAGATTTAAAAAATTGTGTGCCGATGTTACACCGTATTGTTCGTTCACTTGGCGCAGTGCTAAACTATCGCGGTATAAACCGTCCACGTATTGCTTTTGCTGCGTGACACCAAAATTGCCATAATTAAATCCAAGTGACCATTTCGCACTCGGCGTAAAACTTAAATTGCCAGAACCAATGAAACGCTCGGAGCGATAAAGGCGTTTGCCGTCTAAATTATTTCTTTGATAACCCACCGAACTATTCAGCAATACTTTATTGCCAAAAAGTCGAAGATTGGGATTGACGGTATATTGTTCTAAATCGTTCTGAATAAAAAATATTCCCATTGATTTATATTCTGGATCAACCCGACGATATTTAAACGCCACGCCAAACGGTTTAAACTGAAAACTTAAACCCGTTTCTCCTGCGGTCACGAATTGGCTGCTGGTGAGTAGCGGAATTATTTTTTCTACCGCGTTGATACCACTCTGATATTTTACGACGGTCTGAGAATCAATCAGCGAGGTTAGTTCAGGCGAAGAGACATCGCGATTGTAAACACTACCCGCAATTTCTAAACTCCATGCAACGTGCGCACCGAATTGAAATCGCGAACTCAAACCGATTACAGCATTTTCGGCAGGTAAACTTTGCGAAGTGCGCGAAAAATATGCGATAGAATTGGGATCATCTTTGGCTTTGAGAAAAGAGAAATCAACAAAATTTTTATTTGAACCTACACCGAGTTTTACCGCTAAGCCTTTGCGCTCAAATGTAGAACCTTGTTGTAAAAATTGCGCACGCGTAGAGTCAATAAAATCCGCTTCGCTCAACCGACCGTACATAATACCGAAGCGTAATTTTTTAGGTGTTAATTCTAAACCCACGCCGTACATCGGTTGACCAGAAAAAACGAAACTGTTGAAACTTAAACTGCGATAACCCAAATGCACTTTCACCCATTTGTATTCTGGCGATAAACCAAAACGCACAAATGGTTGGGAAAACGCCGCGTTTGATTTAGAA
The DNA here is from genome assembly GCA_043786955.1 of Saprospiraceae bacterium. GTDB lineage: Bacteria > Bacteroidota > Bacteroidia > Chitinophagales > Saprospiraceae > JAAFJT01. Next base: position 7,996 of record JAYVVO010000434.1, on the reverse strand, counting down.
TAATTGAGCGTGAATGGTAAACTCACGCCGTAAATATCTAAAATGGCAGAACCACCAATCGTCCAATAAAAAGGTGCTTGCCGCTCAGGTGAATTATCGGAGCTGTAAAAAACAGTGCCGAGGTTTAATCCACCGTGCAGTTTAATTGGTTTTTCAGTCCCGATATTTTCCAGATTCTGAGACAGTAAATTATTTTCTAAGCTAACTAAAAAAATTAAAATGCATACAATTTTACCGCCTCTCATGATTTTCTGTATTGCTTTCATTATTTTTGAGCTAATATTTTTCTAAGCGAAACAAAATTAATCACTCATACCCAATTCAATTGCGTGAATGCGTGAACTGCTTAAAGTACTTGTTGAATGGTCGTTTTGAATCAATGAGCGGAGGTGAGCAACAATAAAAATAAAAAAATGGGTTTAACTTTAATTCTCAGCACACTATCTTTTTATTTTAATTAAAAACAAAGACATCGCTTAAAATTGCATCATTGTTTATTCTACAAATTGAATTGAGAGGCGTTATCTTGCAAAAAAATTCTAAAAATGACGAAAATACTTGCTTTGTGGTTTTCTCTAATTTTATTTGGAATTGAAAAAAATTTCGGTCAGGCACCTTCGGAAATGATGCCAAGACTTGTTGGAAAAGATGGTCGCCACGCCCTACTCGTTGATGGAAAACCTTTTTTGATTCTTGCTGCGCAAGCTCACAACTCAAGTGGTTGGACAAGTATGTTGCCGCAACTTTGGTCGGCGATTGAAGAAATTAACGCTAATACACTTGAAGTACCGATTTATTGGGAGCAAATTGAAGCACAACACGGAAGGTTCGATTTTTCTTTGGTTGATACACTACTTGTTCAAGCGCGCAATCATAATAAACACCTGATCTTACTTTGGTTCGCTACCTGGAAAAATGGGAGTAATCATTATATGCCCGAATGGATGAAACGCGATGCCACAAAATATCCGAATATTACTGGCAAGAATGGTAACCCGGTTGACTCTCCTTCGCCGCATTACCAAGCAACAATGAATGCTGACGTAAAAGCGTTTACGGCTGTGATGACCTATCTGAATAAAGCCGATACGCGACATACAGTAATTATGGTTCAAGTAGAAAACGAACCTGGTTCTTGGGGAAGCGTGCGTGATTATTCTTCGGAAGCGCAAAAACTTATAGAACGACCCGTACCTGCTGAATTACTAAAACCCGATGTGCTTAAATCATTGAACCATGCTCTTGTTTCGGGTGGATCTTGGCAAACAGTGTTTGGAAATGACGCGGATGAATATTTTCACGCTTGGTCTATTGCAAAATTTATTGGGCAAGTGGCTGCCGCAGGAAAAAAAGCGTATCCTATACCGATGTATGTCAATGGCGCATTGCGAGATCCACTTTCTAATCCCAGTGCCAACACTTATGAAAGTGGCGGACCAACGGACAATGTGATTCCGATTTGGAAAATTGCTGCACCGAGTATAGATTTTGTCTCTCCCGATATTTATCTATCGGAAAGTGAAAAAATTTTAAAAGTCATTGATTTGTATAGTCGCCCCGACAATACGCTTTTTGTGCCCGAATTTAATTTTAAATCGGAAAATGCAAAATACTTTTATGATGTTTTAGCGCATGGTGGCATAGGTTTTTCGCCGTTCGGTATTGATGACAATGGGAAAGGTTCCAAGAAATCAGAAATTACAGAGCGCCTTTTGCCGTTTGCGCAAGAATTCGCAGTAGTCGCGCCTATGATGCGCGAATTGGCGCAATGGAGTTTTGACGGTAAAATAAAATCTGCGGTTGAACATGAAGATCATGCTCAACAAAATATTGATTTAGGCGCATGGCAAGCCATTGTTTCTTTTAGTGATGGAAACAGAAATAAAGCACAATCCAATGCTGAACCGACTGGAAAGGTAATGATTGTGCAATTGGAGGAAAATAAATTTTTAGCGCTCGGTACACTTAGTCGCCTTTCTTTTCTTCCACTCAAAAATAATTTAGGCAAGGCTTGGCAATATTTAAAAGTTGAAGAAGGGCAATTTGAAAACGGCATATTTAAGTCTAATAGAATTCTTAATGGCGATGAAACAGATTGGGGAGGTGCGTATTTTGGAAACACACCAACTGTATTGCAGATTACGTTGGTTGTGCGGTAAAATATGCCATTCAAACAGTCATTCAAGCACTTCGCTAAGTCGTTAGTACACTGCGAATTAAAAAACGTATTTTTGTAAAAACATTGAAAATAAACAATCTCTGTTCCCCACAATATTTAAAGCGAAAATTTTAAATTTTAGTGTTTTTGAAACTTAGGAAAAAAAAATATCTTTTAGTCTTATTTTGGTTAATTTCTACACTCGGAATTTGCCAGCAAAAAAATGTGCTCGCCCTCGAAACGCAAGATGTTGAGATAAAAAATATTTCATTCTACGCCGATTCTTTAAGGATTACCTCACCAAGTTTTCTAAATTTGAATTTATTCAGAACCGATACGCAAAACATCGGGTCTATCACATCACATCCGCCGTTTAATTTGTGGCTCATGATCGATGTTAAGTTTACGAGCAGCGACACGACATATAATCTTGTTTCAAACGCTTTAGAAAAATCAACGTTATTCACACAAAATACTTTAAGCGTTTGGCAAGGTGAGGCAGGGGGATTTTATAACCGATTAAATGACCATGCTTTTGTTTTTAATTTAAAGGCGCAAAAAAATACACCGCAGCGATTATTCTTTCTCGTTCAGAATAAAACGTTCGATCTTCCGCGATTATTCGTTGAAATCCTGCCACGAAGTTCATTATCTTTAAAAAAATCAAATTATCAGCAAGAAGAAACTTCTTCCCTAATTTGGCTTATTTTTTTACTGAGTACGCTTTTATTAATCAGTTTCTACGCTTTTTTTCAATTTTCACTCACCAACAATAAAGCTTATTTTTTTTATGGACTATTCACATTTTTTAGTTTTATAGCGTACCTGCAAAACTTTTTTGAATTGTATTGGTCAAGCTATTTATTTTTTTACGATAATAGTCATGCGCGATTTAGTTGGCGGCTTGCTTTTATGTTGGCTCATATATTTCAAACTGCTTTTTTTTACTTTTTTTTTGATTTAAAGCGCAATAATTTTAAGTATTACAGTGCCTTAAATATTTATTACTATGCACAAATTATTTGTGCATGTGCTTACGCCTTAGTCATTTTATTTCAATTTCCAAATACATATTTTGGTTTAATTCGAGCTATTCACAATCCAATTCTCACTTTTGGCGGAATATTTTTCATTTATTTTATTGCTAAGGAAAGAAAAAGTAAACCTGCAAATTTAATAATAATTGGTACAGTCTGTTTAATTTTAATTACATCCTATTCAATATTTATTATTCCCCCAATCCAAAACATGAATGGACTTCCCGACAGTCGTATAGTTTTTTCGGTTGGGACTTTCGTTGAAATAATCTTTTTCTGGATTTCGCTCGCTGTGCGAGACAAAGAAACAGAACGCGATATGCAGCGATTTAAAACGGTGGCATTAAGCAATGAAATTAAAGCCCTCCGCTCGCAAATGAATCCGCATTTTATTTTTAATTGCTTAAACTCTTTGAACCTGTATATTCTTGAAAACCATATTGATCAAGCCTCCGATTACCTGCAACGATTCTCAAAACTTATTCGCTTAGTTTTAGAAAACTCTCGACTGGAGCGCATACCTTTAAAAAATGAGATCGAAGCTTTAAAATTATACATGGATTTAGAGACTATGCGTTTCAAAAATAAGCTAAGGTTTTTTATAGAAATAGACGAAAGCGTAGAACCCGAAATGGTAAACGTTCCGCCTCTCTTGTTTCAGCCCTTTATAGAAAATTCCATTTGGCACGGATTGATGCACAAATTAGAAGGCGGTTCAATTCATCTAAAAATTTCTCAACCCGATGATAATATTTTGCAAGCAGAAATTATTGATGACGGGATTGGTAGAGCAGCAGCTTCTGAAATTAAAAGTAAATCAGCGACGCTAAAAAAATCATTCGGTATGAAAGTAACGAATGAGCGCATTGCCGCTATAAATCAAATTTATAACATCCATGCCAAAGTAGAAATTATTGATTTATTCGACGAGAAAAAATTGCCCAACGGAACAAAAGTTATTATCACTATTCCTGTATAGCTAAAAGCTAAAAGCTAAATTATGAATTATGAATTTACTCAAAACAATAATTATTGACGATGAACCTGATTGTGTGCGCGTTTTGCACTTACAACTCACCAAACATTGTCCCGAAGTTTATATTGTCGGTGAGACCTGTAACGCAGAAGAAGGTTTAGCCATGATTTTAAAATCACCACCCGATTTACTTTTTTTGGACATTGAGATGCCACGTTTAAATGGCTTTGATCTGTTGGAAAAAATTGGCGGCATTAGTTTTCAAATTGTTTTCACCACCGCTTACGACCGTTACGCTGTACGCGCATTTAAATATTCTGCATTAGATTATTTGCTTAAACCCATTGACCACCTTGAACTTAAAGCAACAGTGGAAAAAGCGACACACAAGGAGCGCATCGTGCAGCAACAAATTGACGTTTTGCGACAACAACTTTTTTCGCCTAAAAAAACGACAAAAATGGCATTGCCACAACTGAACGGATTTATCATCGCCGACGTAGAGCAAATCATTTTATGCGAATCCGACTCTAACTATACGCGTTTTTTTATGATCAATGGTGAGCAATATCTTATTTGCCGTACACTTGGTGAAGTAGAAAGTTTACTCGAAGGATTTACTTTTTTTCGTCCGCACAAACAATTTTTAGTCAATACAGAAGCCATTAAACGTGTGATAAGAGAAGATGGTACGCATCTCGAAATGTCAAATGGCAGACAAATTCCAGTCTCGCGCCAAAAACTAGACGCGATGAAAAATATTTTTAATCGCTTTTAGGCTTCGATTGATCAACGATGAATTGCAGAATCCCGAGAAGTTTGGGTAGCTCGTTGATAAAGTAGCGATCAATATCTACATAAACCGTATTACCCTCGAGTTTTAGAAAAGACCAATCGTAACCATTCGTCACTGCGCCATAAATTATTTCAAACGGTTCATTATTTTGCTGATTGAACAGACGCGCTGCATACATTTCTGCGGCACATTGTGCAAAACCATCTTCGGGAAATTGATTTACTAAACAAAATATAGGTCTTTGTGGCTCAATAATATTTTGCTTAGAGGTAATTAAAAAATCAGGTTCTCCAGAAAGTTCTTGTTCGGTTTCGATATTAAAAGTATAACCCGAAAAAATGCTGATGTGTTTATTTCGTTTTTTTAGCTCACGAAAAATAGGATAAATTAAAATTTCGGATTGGGCTTTTCCTGTGTAAAGAGGCATTAAACGTTTGTCATCTATATCTTCACTAAGTCTTTTAGATGGTGCAATTAAATCAAATTTCACTGGCTCAAATAAAATAATATCATTCTGATCAATCCCATACTTCTGCTTTAGTTTTGCAAACGTAAAATCGGAATAAGCCATACAGAATTACTTTTCTGCAAAATTAACTATTTTTTTTCCCATAACAAATTAAATAGCCCAAATCAAGTTCATCATAAATTTTATTTTATTTTAGAGATTTTTGTTGTGAATAAACAAAAAAAAACTAATTTTGCAACCGCATTGTAAAATGCAGATCAGTATTACAATTTTTTGGCGCGGTAGCTCAGCCGGTTAGAGCGCGCGATTCATAATCGCGAGGTCGGGAGTTCAAGTCTCCCTCACGCTACAAATGCACTAAAGTCCATTTCAAATTTACAGAAATGGGCTTTTTTTCTTTAACTCACCAACCTAATTTTAAAATGTCGTCGTCCATCAGCGGTTTTTCTAAACTCAGTAAAGCTGAAAAAATTCAGTGGCTGCGCCTTAATTATTTACCTGATGGTTCTCACAAAATATTAGAACAATTTTGGAGTTCAGACAATGCTTTTCAAAATGTTTTCGAAAATTTTTCAGAAAATACGGTAAGCAATTTTCATTTACCATATAGCATTGCGCCAAATTTTCTGATTGATGGCACACTCTACGCTATTCCGATGGTTACGGAAGAAAGCAGTGTTGTGGCTGCTGCTTCGGCGGGAGCAAAATTTTGGCTTAAACGCGGTGGGTTCAAAACGCGCATCATAAATAATTTAAAAGAAGGGCAAATTCATTTTAATTGGGCAGGTGAAGCACAAATTTTAGAGGCGTTTATTCGCACGAATATTGAATCGTTTATTAGTGCTTGTAAAAACACGACATCTCGCATGGAAAAACGTGGCGGTGGAATCAATACTATCACGCTTCGCGATTTTACAGCCATCGAACCACAGTATTATCAGTTAAAAGTGCAATTCAGAACGGCGGATGCGATGGGTGCAAATTTCATCAATAGCGTTTTGGAAGAACTCGCGGATTTTTTTTCGGTGCGACTGACAGCGGAAACAAACATTGAACCGACAATTATTATGTGCATCCTTTCTAACTACACACCCGATTGCGTAGTTGAGAGCATGGTTCAATGCAAAGTTTCTGAATTTGACGATAAGAATGCCGAATATTACACTGATAAATTCCAAAAAGCGGTACGCATTGCACAAATAGATACGTATCGCGCTGTGACACACAATAAAGGTTTAATGAATGGAGTAGATGCGGTGGCCATTGCAACGGGTAACGATTTCAGAGCAATTGAAGCAGGCGCGCACGCTTTTGCAGCTCGCGACGGCGTATATAAAAGTCTTTCGGAATGTACGGTTGAAGGTGGTGTTTTCACTATGCGCGCAACTTTACCGCTCGCCGTTGGTACGGTTGGTGGATTGACGCGTTTGCATCCGTTGGCTAAATTGAGTTTAGAACTTTTACAATCGCCTACATCAGAACAACTCATGTCAATAATAGCCTCGGTGGGTTTGGCGCAAAATTTTGCAGCCGTGCGTTCACTTGTTACTACTGGCATTCAGAAAGGGCACATGAAATTGCATTTAAGTAATATTTTAAATGAAATGGGCGCTTCAGAAAGTGTTGCCGAGAGTGCGCAAAAATATTTCGAAAGCCACACTGTTTCCGTAAATGCTGTTAGAGATTATTTAAATGAAAAATAAAAAATGGCTTTTTACAAATCGGCGAATGGTAAATTATTAATAACGGGTGAATATTTTGTGCTTGATGGTGCTAAAGCATTAGCGATGCCGACAAAATATGGTCAGCAGATACAATTTGAAGAAGTTAGTGAAGATTTAGAAAGTAAGGATTTACACAGTAAGGGTATATTTACAAACCCAATTTTTTCTTGGCGCAGTAACGATGCGTTTGGTGAAGCGTGGTTCGATGCAAAATTTCAACCTAAAACTTTTGACATTTTACAATCGAGTGATGAAACAACGGCAAAAACGCTTCAAAATATTCTGATTAATGCGGCTGAACAGAGTGAGAATAAAAATTTAAAAACAGATGCTTACAAGGTTGAAACCTGGCTCACATATCCGAGAGAATGGGGTTTAGGTTCAAGTTCAACGCTGATTTATTTAATCGCCAAAATATTTGAAGTCAATCCGTATTTACTTTTAGAAAAAACTTTTGGTGGTTCTGGTTACGATATTGCTTGCGCTTATGCACTTTCCCCCATCATTTATAAACTCAAAAATAAAAATACGCGAGATGTGAATGCCGTGGAATGGCAACCACCTTTTAGTAGCAGTTTATATTTTTTGTACCTCAACAAAAAACAAAATTCGCGCGAAGGGATTACGCTTTATAGAGCCAATACGGAAAACAAAAACGCTGCTATTGAAGAAATTTCGGAAATAACGGAAGCGGTTTTAACTATAAAAACGCTCCACGATTTTGAACGCCTCCTGACCGATCACGAGCGCATAGTACAAAGTTTTGTACATTTACCACGCGCCAAATTTCTTTATTTTTCCGATTATTGGGGTGAAATAAAATCGCTCGGTGCATG
>JAYVVO010000433.1:0-3452 GCA_043786955.1 Saprospiraceae bacterium | reverse complement strand
TTTTTCGGGATGAATGACGTTACCCGTCGGATTATTCGGCGAGCACAAAAATAATATTTTTGTATTCGACATCGCTGATTTTAAAACGTCTTCCACGCGCGGCTGAAAATCGGCATCAAGCGGAACAGAATTAATTTTTACGTTATTCACCCCTGCACTCACGGCGTACATTCCATAAGTCGGTGGCATAATGAGTATTTCATCTACACCTGGTTCACAAAAAATGCGAATCAGTAAATCAATCGCTTCATCGCTGCCATTACCCAAAAAAATATTTTCGATGGGCACGTTTTTAATTTTGCTCAATTCCAATTTTACATTCTTCGCCATCGGATCGGGATACCGATTCATATTAGATGAATGCACAAACGGATTTTCATTTGCGTCCAAAAATATTTCTGCCGCGCCTTGAAATTCATCGCGCGCACTGGTATAAGGTTTTAATGCTAAAATATTTGGGCGCACCCATTTTAAAAACGAAGTCATCAGTAAAAATTAAATCAATTAGGAATTAGGGATTAAGAATTAATACAAAAATACAAAATCAATTACAAAATTCTATTACGAATTACAAATTACGAACTACCGTTCGTTTATTTGGGCTTGAAATAGCTATGAGCTGTGAGCTGTGAGCTACAAACACACACTCGATTGGCAGCTCAAAGCTCACAGCTCATTTTTATGCAACCAACTTTACTCCAATGGTACGTGCCATTTACATTTCTCATCTCGTTGGGATATGCAACTACTATTGGCATTTATATTTTTTTTTGGAAAAAAACGCCGACGTTCTTCGTTCCCAAAAATTTTGAACCAAAAACAACCATTACGGTAATCATTCCAGCGCGCAACGAATCGCAAAATATCGCAGCTTGTATCAACGCAATTTCTGCGAATAGTTATCCCAAAAACTTGTACGAAATAATTGTGGTGGACGATTTTTCCACCGACGACACAGTGCAAATCGCAACCGCGCTTAAATTAGAAAACGTGCGCGTTATTGAACTCAAAGATTTTTTACCGAGCCAAATTAATACGCCATATAAAAAACGCGCTATACAAATTGCGATTGGTTCAGCCAAAGGCGAACTGATTGTAACCACAGATGCCGATGCGATTTCGCAATCCGAATGGTTAAAAACGATTGCAGCTTACTACACTTTGGAGAACAAAAAATTTATCGCTGCACCCGTTAATTTTTTCAATGAAACCAATTCACTACAAAAATTTCAGTCCCTCGATTATATTGGCATGATGGGCGTAACAGCTGCGGGCGTGATGGGAAATTTTACACACATCTGCAACGGCGCTAACTTAGCGTATCAGAAAGAATTATTTTTTGCCGTTGACGGATTTAATCATATTGACCACGTGGCGAGTGGCGACGACGTTCTGTTGATGCAAAAAATTGCACATTACATGAATACTGATACGATTGGCTTTTTAAAAAATTACAACGCCGTAGTTTTTACCGATGCCGAAACGACTTGGAAAAATTTTGTGCAACAGCGCCGCCGTTGGGCTTCAAAATCTTCGAGTTATAATGAAGGCATAACTTTGTTGCAACTCGCGCTTGTATATTTAATGTCACTCATCATTCTTTTTAATTTTCTTTTAATTTTTTTCTTTCCAACGCATTACGCATTGTGTTTGCCACTGCTCATAAAATCAATTTCCGATTTTATTTTTCAGAATCTTTTAGTCCGCTATTTCAAACGCAGAGATTTAATGCGCTACTTTTTTCGTTCCGAGTTGATTCATATTTTTTATATCGTTTATGTTGGTACACTTTCGCAACTTAAAAAAACGTACGCTTGGAAAGGAAGGATTACCAAGTAGCAAAGGGCAAATGGCAAAAAGCAAATGGCAAAAAGCACTAAACGTGCCTCATACGTTAGCATAGGGCGCAAGCCTTATGAACGATGAATACCAACGAAACCCTAAAATAATTTGCCTAATAAACAATAATGCGATTTCGCGGTTTAGTTTTGTGTATTATTTAATTAAAGAGTACGCTAATATTTTTAGTTTATGGGTAAGAAAGCCATAATTATTGGTGCAGGGTTTTCAGGTATTTCGACGGCAACACATTTAGCGGCGAACGGTTTTGAAGTACTTGTTCTTGAAAAAAATGAAACACTCGGCGGTCGTGCGCGCACTTTCACTTCTGAGAATGGTTTTGTTTTCGATATGGGTCCATCATGGTATTGGATGCCCGATGTGTTTGAAAATCATTTCGCCGCGTTCGGCAAAAAAGTATCCGATTACTACACTCTCAAACGATTAGATCCAAGCTACCAAGTTTTTTTTGAAGACGGCGATGTTATTTCCTTACCAGCTAAAATGGAAGCGCTCGAAAAATTGTTTGAACAATTAGAGCCAGGTTCTACACCGCATTTGCGCAAATTTTTGAAAGAAGCTGCTTATAAATATACGGTCGGAATGAACGAGTTTGTCAATAAACCGAGCCATTCCATTTTTGAATTTGCCGATTGGCGCGTGCTAAAAAGTTTTTTTCAGCTCGATATGTTCACAGGAATGAGCGAATATGTGGCACGACATTTTAAAAACAATAAGCTCCGCCAAATCATTGAGTTTCCTGTTTTGTTTTTGGGTGCAACGCCGAAGAGTACGCCTGCTTTGTATTCCTTAATGAATCACGCCGATTTAACGCTCGGCACGTGGTATCCGATGGGTGGAATGCACAAAATTATTGAAGGCATGATTTCACTCGCTATTGATGAAGGTGTGCGTTTTCAAACGGGAAAAGAAGTGGCTGAAATTTTAACCAATGGCAATGTGGCTACGGGTATAAAAACAAAATCGGGTGAAATAGTTACGGCGGACGTAATAGTTGGTAGTGCCGATTACAATCACGTTGATACTAAACTTTTGCAAGAAAAAGATAAAAATTATTCTGAAAAATATTGGGATACACGCGTCATGGCGCCTTCGTCGTTGCTATTTTATTTAGGTGTAAACAAACGACTAAAAAATTTAGTACATCACAATTTATTTTTCGATTCTGATTTTAATCAACACGCGCACGAAATTTACGATGCGCCGCAGTGGCCCAGCGCGCCGTTATTTTATGCGAGCGTTCCATCTATCACCGATGCAAGTGTAGCGCCCGCAGGTTATGAAAATTTATTTTTACTAATTCCTATTGCCCCCAATTTAGAAGATTCCGACGCGCTGCGCGAAAAATACTATAACGTCATCATGGAGCGTTTAGAAAAGCGAACGGGTCAAACTATTCGCGATAGTATTATTTACAAACGCAGTTATTGCTTGACAGATTTTCAGGACGATTACCACGCGTACAAAGGCAATGCTTATGGTTTAGCAAACACGCTGCTGCAAACAGCATTCTTAAAACCTAAACTCAAGAATAAGCATCTGAAAAATTTTTGGTATGCGGGTCAATTAACAACGCCTGGTCCAGGTGTTCC
>JAYVVO010000432.1:0-9638 GCA_043786955.1 Saprospiraceae bacterium | reverse complement strand
TTATCACACTTTTGTTTCTGCCAATAGTGGATGAAAGCACATAATTATCTACGCAACCCACACAAGCCATATCGTCTATATTCATCACTATGGCATCTTGAACAATATTTCGCCACACAGACGCATCGCCTGTTTCGCGCCAAAACATATATGCTAAAACGGTTTTAGTCCCAGCAGTGTCAGCGTGCATAATATTACAATACGCTGGATCGTTGCCAACAATATCGGGAATTACTTTACAAAAGGCGTGAGGATAAAGCCCTTTATCCAAATTTTTAATAGCATCATGCACCTCCGTTTTACTTGCCGAAACGCCGCGCTTACTGTATCTTGAAAGAGTTTCCTCCATAAAAAACTAATATTTTTCTTAAAGAATGCAAACATACAAAATTAATTCAAGCCACTAAAAAAAGGATTTCAATATAATTAGAAACTTTTTTTAAACTTTTTACTACTTTTGCTATTAATACTAAGTCTAAATAAAATTGTAACAATTTTTAAGCACACAAATGGCTAACGAAATAGGTAAACTTTCAGATTTTAAAGATGGACAAAAAGGAGTTTTAAAGTCTATTGATGATGATGTTATTGCTACTAAACTCATTTCAATGGGCATGTTGCCCGGGAAAATCATAGAAATAGTACGACGTATACCGTTTGGTGGTGGCATTTACGTTAAAGTTGAAGATATGCTCATGGCGCTCAGAATTGTCGAAGCCGAACATATTTTGGTAGAAGTTTTATAAAAATGCTTTCAAAACAAAATTTCAAGGTCGCTCTCATCGGAAATCCCAACGCAGGTAAATCGTCTGTGTTTAATAATTTGACGGGAATGCGTCAAAAGGTTGGCAATTTTCCAGGTGTTACTGTTGATAAAAAAACTGGAATGTTTGCGATGGAAGGCAAAACAATAAACGTTATTGATTTGCCAGGCACTTACAGTTTATATCCGAACTCTGCCGATGAGCGCATTGTTTTAAACATTATAACCAATCCCAACGATAATTCTTTTCCTGATGTCATCGTTTACGTTGCCGATGCGACGCAATTAGAGCGACACTTATTATTATTTACGCAACTCCGCGATTTAAACATTCCGACCATTTTATGTTTGAACATGATGGATATTGTGCAAGAACAAGGCATTAATTTAGACATAAAAAAATTAGAAGTTTTTTTCAACACAGATATTATTCAATTGAATGCGCGTTCGGGCAGTGGAACGCAAGAATTAAAACAGCAAATTTTACAGCTTTCGAATATGAGCGTTCTGACGCGCAAAAAAATGTTTTATCAGCCGCAGCCTAAAGAATTAGAAATGGCTGAAAAAATCAGATTTCAAATTCCAGAAGTGCGCAGCACCTATCAAGCTATTTTGTTAGCACATCATTTTAAAACGCTCCCACACTTAAACGCTTCTTGGAAGGAAATAATAAATAAAGTTACAAATAGTGTTGGTTTTGAAGATTTGCGTTTTCAAATTACCGAAACGCTGCAACGCTTCAACACGCTGCAACCTATCATTCAACAGGTTGTTGTGAAGAAAAAAGAAAATTCAGAAAAAACTTTCACCGATGTGATTGACGAAGTTGTCACACACGCTTTTTGGGGACCGATTTTATTTTTCGGCATACTATTTCTTATCTTCCAATCTATTTTTTCGTTTGCTGAAATTCCAAAAAATGGAATAGAGCATCTTTTTATTTACACCAATACTTTTATTAAAGAAAAGATGGGTGATTTTTGGTTGACCGATTTATTTACAAATGGCATTTTAGCAGGTTTGAGTGGTGTGTTAGCGTTCATTCCCCAAATTATGATTTTGTTTTTGTTCATTACGCTTTTGGAAGAAGTCGGCTATATGGCGCGCGCTGTCTATTTATTCGACCGCATCATGCAAAAAGTTGGACTTAATGGTCGAAGTATCGTCGCCTTAGTGGCAGGTGGAGCGTGTGCTATTCCGGCTATTATGTCAACGCGTACCATTTCAAATAAAAAAGAAAGACTCATCACAATACTCGTTACGCCGTTCATCAGTTGCTCCGCGCGTATTCCTGTTTATACATTACTTGTTGGCTTTGTAGTTCAAAGTACATATCACGGGTTTTTTAACGAGCAAGGTTTGGTTTTTACAGGATTATATTTGCTGGGTATAGTGACCGCATTGAGCGCGAGTTTCATTCTTAAAAAAATTTTAAAATCAGAAGAAAATACTTTTTTAGCCCTCGAACTACCAAGTTATAAATTACCACATTGGCGCAACGTTTTTTTAACCCTCTACGAAAAAGTAAAAACTTTTATTACACAAGCTGGAAGTACCATCATGGTAGTTTCAATTTTTCTTTGGTTTTTAGCGTCGTTTTCGCCATCGCCTAAACGTATCGTCAATGATATTGAAACTTACAAATCAACACATACTTCTGCGAGCGATTCTTTGACTTACCAAAATTATGAATCTTCAAAAAAATTAGAATATTCTTTTGCCGGTTATCTCGGTAAAGCAATCGAACCTGTTATCCGCCCTTTAGGTTTTGATTGGAAGATTGGCATTGCGCTGCTTTCATCGTTCGCTGCGCGCGAAGTTTTTGTCGGCACTATGGCAACTATTTACAGCGTCGGTGATGCAGCCGATAATACAGAAACTATAAAAGATAAAATGATAAAGGAAAAACGCGCGGATGGGACGCCACTTTACACTATTGCTACGTCGCTCTCGCTGCTCATTTTTTATGTCTTTGCTTTGCAATGTATGAGTACACTGGCAGTTGTAAAACGCGAAACAAAATCGTGGTTTTGGCCTATTGTGCAATTTATTTTTATGGGCGTGTTGGCTTATGTGAGCAGCTTTATAGTTTTTCGATTATTTTCTTAACTTTGTGGTGCGATTAAATTTTATTTAATACACCGTCTTTAATTTCTAAATTCCGTTTTCGTTTTTCACTGCCATGTATGGTAGGTTTACAAATTGGTATCGCCTACGGCGTTTTGATTTTCGTTTCATTTTGATTTTAGTTTCATTTTCATTTTCATTTTCGTTTTGATTTCGTTTTCGTTTTCGTTTTGAGTTTCATTTTGAGTTTCGTTTTGAGTTTCGTTTTGAGTTTTCATTTTCATTTTCATTTTCGTTTTCGTTTCACTCAAATTTCTTTATTTTATGAAAAAGTATTTTCGTTCGAGTTTAATTGCTATTCTTTTTTTCGCCTCTCTTTCATTTCTTTCAGCACAAACACTTTTAGTGCCACCAGGTGGAGGCAATAAAAAAGCAAGTGTCTCAGAACGCATCGGAATTACTGACGTGACTTTAACTTATGACAGACCTGGGGTTAAAGGTAGAGAAGGGAAAATTTGGGGACAATTAGTGCATTATGGATTTAAAAATTTAGGTTTTGGATCCGCTAAAGAATCGCCGTGGCGCGCCGGTGCAAATGAATGTACCACAATAACTTTTAATAATGATGTTAAAATTGAAGGACAAAATTTATCGGCTGGTAAATATGGTCTGTTTATGGCGATGCAACCAACTGAAGCGACGATAATTTTTTCAAAAAATTCTACAGCTTGGGGTTCTTATTTTTATAAGCCTGAAGAAGATGCACTGCGTGTAATTGTTAAAACTGCGCCCTTTACGGAATTAGTGGAACGTTTGAAATATGAATTTATGGATCAGACAGATAGTTCGGCAACGATAGCTTTGGAATGGGAACATTTAAAAATTCCTTTTAAAGTGGAAGTTGATTTAGCCAAAACACAAATAGCGTCTTTCAAAACAGAACTGCAAGGTGATAAAGGTTTTATGTGGCAAAATTTTCAATACGCTGCTAATTTCGCTGCTGATCATAATTCCAATTTAGACGAAGCATTGGTTTGGGCAAATAATGCAGTTGATCCGAGTTTCGACGGGCAGAAAAAATTTTCAACATTGAGTACAAAAGCTAAAATTCTTACAAAACTTAATAAAACTTCAGAAGCAGATGCTTTGATGAAAGAAGCGATGCCATTGGCTAATATGCAGGAGCTTTACAATTATGGGAAAAATCTGATTGTTCAGAAAAAACCTAAAGAAGCGTTAGAAATTTTCAAACTCAATGCTTCTAAGTTTCCGAACGAATTTTTTGGTTTAGTGGGGTTGGTACGCGGTTATTCTGCCGTGGGTGATTATAAACAAGCACTCGTAACGGCTAAAATCGCTCAAACAAAAGCGACAGAAGATAATTACAAAGCAACAATCGCCACCATGATTTCTAAATTAGAACATGGGAAAGATGTTAATTAAGGAATAGGTAAAATGGAATAAGGAATAATTTAGCGCTGAAAGCGCGTCATATATCAGCGATGGGCGCAAGCCCATCGAAATCGAAATCGAAATCAAATTAAATCCAAAACATTTTCAATTTTAAACAATGATAAAAAATTTACTCTTCGCAATATTTTGCGCAGTCTCAATTCAAAGCATAGCGCAAACAAAACTTATGGGTTTTAGTGCTACAAACGCTGCAAAACAATCCGATTGGGAAAAACAATTCGATGCACAACTGAATCCTAAAAATTTAGATACTTGGATGCAGTTTATCACTTCGCATCCGCACCATGTAGGTTCGCCACAAGATAAAGCCAATGCTGAGTACATGCGCGATTTATACACTTCTTGGGGTTGGCAATCCGCTATTGAAACATACCAAGTTTTGTTTCCGACACCAAAGTTGCGTGTTTTAGAATTATTGGGAGCAAATCCATACAAAGCTAAATTAGAAGAATCCACGTTGAAGGAAGATAAAACATCTGGACAGAAATCGGAGCAATTGCCATCGTATAATGCGTATTCAGCGGATGGAGACGTCACATCGGAAATTGTTTTCGTTAATCGCGGTACTCCTGCCGATTACGAAGAGTTGGATAAAATGGGTATTGACGTGAAAGGCAAAATTGTAATTGCTAAGTACGGCGGTTCATGGCGGGGTATTAAACCCAAAGTGGCTTATGAACATGGCGCAATAGGTTGTATTATTTATTCCGATCCAGCAGATGATGGCTATGGACAAGGCGATGTTTATCCTGTCGGTCCTTTTCGTCCGAAAGATGGCGTACAACGCGGATCAGTAATGGATATGCCCGTCGCACCCGGCGATCCGTTAACACCCTTTGTTGGTGCAACGGCAGATGCAAAACGGTTGGATAGAAAAGATGCGATTACTTTGATGAAAATTCCCGTGCTTCCCATATCATACGAAGATGCGCTACCACTTTTAAAATCGTTGGGTGGCGCAGTTGTTCCTGCGTTGTGGCGCGGCGGTTTGCCTATTACCTATCACGTTGGACCGAGTGCGGATAAAGTGCATTTGCAATTAGCTTTTAATTGGGATTTAAAACCCGTTTATGACGTGATATCTAAAATGAAAGGCAGCGAATTTCCAGATGAATGGATTATTCGCGGCAATCACCACGACGGTTGGGTGAATGGTGCTGCCGACCCGGTGAGTGGATTAGTTTCTGAATTAGAAGAAGCGCGGTCAATCGGTGAATTAGTAAAAAAAGGATTTAAACCTAAACGCACTTTAATTTATTGTGCTTGGGATGGCGAAGAACCAAGTCTTTTAGGTTCAACGGAATGGGTAGAAGATCATCAAGTAGAATTAAAACAAAAAGCCGTTGCGTATATAAATTCTGACGGTAATGGTCGCGGATTTATTGGCGCAGAAGGTTCACACACTTTTGAAACTTTTTTTAATGAAGTGACGAACGATGTGATGGATCCACAGACAGGAATGAGTATAAAAGAAAGACGGTATGCAAAAACCATCGTTGATGCTTACGAAAAAGACCCGACGCATAAAAATGCAGCGGCTTTAATTGGCAATAAGTATATTAAATTAGATGCTTTAGGTGCTGGCTCTGATTATTCGCCTTTCAATCAGTATCTCGGAATTGCATCGCTCGATTTAGGTTTTGGTGGAGAAAATAACGGCGGTGAATATCATTCAATTTATGATTCTTACGACTTATTCACCCGTTTCAAAGATCCAGGTTTTCAATACGGCATTGCGCTTTCTAAAACGGCTGGTCGCTTAATGATGCGCCTCGCCAATGCGGATGTTTTGCCGATTAATTTCAATACGTTTTCAAAAACAATTGATGGATACGCAGCAGAAGTTAAAACACTTTTAGAAAATACGCGCGCTGACACTGAGTTGAAAAACAAAATGATTAACGAAAATTTATTCGATCTCGCAAAAGATCCGAAAAAAGTTTATAAATCGCCGACTGCGAAAGATAAAGTACCTTACCTTAATTTCAGTCCTTTAGATAATGCGCTGGTAGATTTAAAATCATCTGCCGATGAGTTTCAAAAACTGTACGAAAAAGCTACGCAATTATCCGCCGATAAACTGTCGCAACTCAATACCGTTTTGTATAAAATAGAACGCAGTTTGATTTATGAACAAGGATTACCGCGTCGCTTATGGTACAAGCACCAAATTTATGCGCCCGGATATTACACTGGTTATGGTGTTAAAACACTTCCCGGAATTCGCGAAGGGATTGAAGAGCGTCATTGGAAAGAAGCGCAAGAGCGAATTGAAATCGTCTCTCAAACTTTACAGAATTATATCGCCGAAATTTATAAAGCTATTAGTTTGGCGAAACAAACACCGTAATAAAAAATTTTTCTTTCTATTTTTCTAAAAAGCTATAAATTTGTGCCGTAGATTATTTTGACACTTAAAAAGAAAAAAAAATGAATGTTTTAGCTTGGAAAGTCGAAATATTTGAATTCTTAGCACATACTAACGATGAAGCCATACTTCTTAAATTTTATAAATCAATGAAAGAAGTGTTCGAAAGCTCTGATATTGATTAGTGGGATGAGCTTCCGATGGAACAACAAGTGCGCTTAGCTAAATCTATTGAAGAAAGTTACGACCCTGCCAAATAATATTCCTACAAATTCATCAAATATTATAGGACGTGATAACGAAATGGCAATAATTATAACACATTTATTGCAAAACAAATCAACAGTTTTAGTTAATGGAATTGGCGGAATTGGTAAAACTTCTGTGGCTTATAAATATGTTGTAATTCACGGCAATTCATACAAACATATTGCTTAGCTAACCGCACCTTCAAGTTTAGTTTCGGCTTTTATAAATGGGTTACAATGAAGCCATAACTGAACGCAACCGATTGAATATTTCTTTAATGAATATTATTGAAAATTCAGAATTAGATTGATAGATTTTTACACATCAGATAAATTAAGGTTTCCCTGCATAATATTTTTTGAACATTTCCATCTACCTCACCGATTTTAAACTATCCTCCAAAGTTGAAATGCGCGCAAGTGCAGCGCATAAATCCAAGCGAAATTTATGTTTGAATCGTTTTTTTTAATGCTCCAATTTTAATAATTAATACAGAGTTAATAGAGCTATATTTATTTTCATTTGTTTGAAAAAAAGATTAGCTTTGTATTAAGTTTTAAAACCAAATGTTTACCAAGTTTAAAATAATTAATACTAATGGGACAGAACATTCTTATCCTAGATTCTCAGCCAATGATGGCTCAGAGTATTTTAAGTGTTTTAAACGACTTTGTGAAAGATGCTTCTCTGAATTTCTGTTGTACTCTTTCTCAAGTCTCAGCTATTATTACAAAATATAAACCAAAGTTTATTATTTTAGATCAGGCGTTTGGCAAACCAAATGCACTAAAATTTTATGAGAAAGTTAAATCAGAATCCCTAAATTGTAAATTTTTAATTTTTAGTGCTGAAGAAGATTACTGCACGATTAAGAATTACTTTAAAAGTGGCGCAAATGGATACTTGTTAAGATCTGCCTCAAGTATCGAGTTAGTAGAAGCCATTACAGCTATTCAAAATGGAGAAACTTTCTTGGATAACAATTTGAAACAATTGCTTTCTTGTCAACTCATTACAAAAACGGAAAAGAGAAAAATTCTATCTAAAATTACTAAACGCGAATCAGAAATTCTTCAATTCGTAGTGGATGAATACACGACTAAAGAAATTGCCAAATTACTTTTTATCACACCTGAAACAGTCGAAACGCACCGTACTAATCTCATTCAGAAGTTTGGTGTGCGCAACACTGCTGGTTTAGTTCGAGAATCACTACTCCGCGGTGCATTGAATGGTTTTGCATCTCAAGGAAAACCATGATTTTTTTTAATCAAGGGTATCAAGTGATGTATATAGTTTTAATTGAGCGCAACTTTGTGCTATAATTAAACGGAGTAAGCCGAAAATCCGATCAAAGAGTAAGCCCAAATAAAAATATGAAATCATGGCAGTAGATGTAGGTACAAAAGTTCCTTGTTGTCCCGAACTAATTAAAGATGACAACTGCGACGTGTTCTTTTTTACGCGCACATTAAATTATCCTTTTCTTTTTAGAAAAGAAACGCGACTTACCATTCAGCTTGTTCTCGGTTTCCGACTTACAAGATGCACAAAAGGACTGGTTTTAGGTGATCCAGCTTACACAACCACTTTACTACCAGGAGAAAAAGTGAAGCTTTTCATAACCGATAGAAGAACCGCATTTACTTATGATAGCTCTACGCAACTCAGCTATCGAAGTGAGCAAATATCGGAGGAGCAATATTTCATGAAAGCTACACAATCTTATTACAGCGATTTAGAAAACGCGCAGTCGGGTCATGCAAGTGCTAATGATAAAGGACATTGGGATTTCAACGGGTCTGCTGGCGGAAGCGTTAATTTAAATCCATTTGACCCAGGTGTGAGTGCAAGTACGAGTGCTTCGAGTAACCACAATAATACATCTACGCTCGATTATTTGAATAGGCAGAGCTCCAATATGATGGCTTCGGCATCTCAGGCAGTGAGTGCAACACACAGTGCGCATTCAATATCTATGGGAAATGTAGCAACGCGAACCCATGCTGATGGCAAAACAGAAGATCATTTCGAATCCTCTTCACGCGAATTTAGCAATGAGAATAATTGTCACGCACTAACTTACATTTTTTATCGCTTGAATAAAAAACAATCAATAAAATTTGAATTAGTGAGTATTGATGAAATTATTTCATTCCCAGCGAGTATCAATACTTTCAGCGTTAGTCAGCCGACTATTACTCCAGAAATGCAGCAAGAAATTTTGAAAGAATTAAAAGCTGAATTAGCTGCCGTAGGCATACTTGATAAAAACGGCGACGTATCGAGCGAATTAAAGAAAAAATTCAATTTTGAAATGCAGTTTTCGCTACCAACGGCTGGTATTCAAGTTAAGGGTTGCCTCGATGATTGCTTCGTCTGCGAGCCAGAAAGAGAGCGTTTTCACATACTTCAAAACGATTTACTCGCAAAACAAATTGAATTGCTCGAAAAATCTCAGGAATATAGATGTTGTTCTGCGGCTCCAAATGTAACAAATGTTTAAGATTTGAACTGTTCTTCAAAAAAATATGCTATTCTAATAGACCTAAAAAATTTGTTAGAACAGCGTAATTATTCTAAAAATTAAAAAGGAAGTTGCCGAAAATCCTATCAAAGAGTAGGCAATTAATATTTAACTTCATGAAAAAAAGCAATCCTGTTGTTGTGAAAATTAATGACACTACAATTACAAAATCTCATCAGCTTCACGTTTAT
>JAYVVO010000431.1:0-9667 GCA_043786955.1 Saprospiraceae bacterium | reverse complement strand
ATTCATTTCCGTACAAATCGGCGAAGTCTGCTTTTATTTTGTAATCAATGGTTTTATACATTTGCCAACGCGGATGTTCAACGCCGTACTCTTTAGTTTTTTGCGCGCTCATTTTTGCGTAACCCCAATAATGCTCCGTAATAAATTCTGCTTCGCTGTTAGCGTCAATATCGAGTAATTGTTTTTCCGCTTCAATCGAAATAGAATTCCAATTTTTATTTTTTTTCCATTCGTATTCAATCATTAATTTTTCATCCGAAGTTTTCCAACTGTAACGCGTCGGCATGGTTTCATACTTTTCTTTATAAAGCGTGTTGGCAACAAATGTTATGGCAGGTTTCGAGACAATCTCTTTTATAAAAACAGTGCCGCGTTTCCAAACGCCTGCATCATTGTAGCGCACATAAAATCGAAGATTCACTTCTTCAAAATTAATGTGCAATGGCACTTTAACGCCTAACATTCTGGTATTTGAAAACAAAAAACCAATGAGACTGACGTAGCAAACACCGTTGAATAAATCAAGCTCGGTTTTATTGGGCAAATAGGGTTTTAAAATTGAGGGATCAATTTCGTAATTTGCCATAATAAGTTTGCGCCATTCTGCTTCTAAAAATATTTTTGCCATTCGCTGCTGTAATTTTTTAATTTAAACAGTTTTGGGCAGAGAGAGTTTTGAAAGCTTTTGCATACTGCTAATTATTATCTGGATCGAAAGTAGAATTAGTGGTTGTGGGTGGTGGCGGCGTATAATCGGAGGTGGCATTTTTCTTTTTAAAATCGCCATTCGACCACGCTTTAAAAAATTGTTGCCACGCTAACGGATTGAAAATATTCATCGGCGGTGTTTGTCCACCGTAGTAATAATAATTTTTTGCCTGTTGGCGCAGATATATCGAACCCGTTTCTCTACCGTCATACGGTGTGAGTTCTCGCACTTTATCCAAAGTTTCTTTGGCCAAGTTTTCCATAGCGCGTTTCTCGAGCTGGTTCGTCACATCCATCGCTAAAAATTCATTTTTGAAATGATCGCGATTAGGCCACGGAAAAATAACTGCTTCGTCCAATAAAATTGTGTCGCGACTCATAATTTGCACCATCGAGTAATGCTCTTCGTGTAGCGTATCTGGCACTTTAAATTTGCGATTTCTGAAACCTAAAGCTGTAAAATTTACCGTCTCTCCATGTTCAACAACGATACTAAAAAAGCCTTGATAGTTGGCAGTAGCACCTGTTTTTCTTTTCGGAATAAATAAATTCGCATACGGCACTGGCACCATTTTACCATGATCATCTGTGACAACAATTCCGCTGAACTGTATAGCAGTGCTTTGTTTCTCAGTTGGTGGAGGCGTAGGAATGTTTTGAGCGCGAGTAGTAAGCGTGCAAATAATTAATAGTAAAGCAACTATACCTTTTAAACTTTGCCAATTATTTTTCATGCCATTTAATTTTATTGATTATACTTCATAGATCTGTTGAATCAGACCACAAATATACACATAACGAACGAGGATTGAAATCGTTGTTTCATTTTTATATTTTCTATAACAGAATGCAAATAATGTTTGTGCTGGCTTTGACAAGGACTTATTTCATTTTTTAGAATTTCAACTTATCAAATAGCCACAAAATAAATTAAAAAACTTTAAAATTTTAATTGAACTATATCGAGATAACTTTTTTTTGGTATAATTAATGCTTTATGAACATTATTAAAACATAAGAAAATTCTTTTTTCTAAACCGATTTAAGTTTTTTAATGAAAGAAAACCTCCCAAATTCAAAAATGTTTGATACAACCAAAGCCGTAATAGCTCCCCGTTTTTACAGCTTTTATTAATACACAAAATAGTTGTTAGTTGACAGTTGTCAGTTGATAGACGTTAATCGCTCTTAAACTGTCAACTGCTAACTGTCAACTGTCAACTAAATAGACTCATGTCGCATCTCAAATTAAATGTTCGCTTTTTGCTTTTTGCCATTTGTCATTTGCTTCTTATCAATTCGGGAGTGGCACAATTGACAAAGTTTGATGCGCAATTTGCTTTTAAAAAGTCGGTCACTCAAGGTCTAATTATAGCTTGCAACTTGAGTAAGAATAATTTTTTGATGGGGGATGCGAATTTTAGATTCGATTATTATTCGCGCGTTATTGCAAATCCAAAAATTACATTACAATCGCTCACTCAAGGTCTAATTATAGCTTGCACCTTGAGTAAGAATTATAATTATGGTCACTCAAGGTTCACTCAAGGTATTTGCTTAATTAGAAACCTTGAGTCAGTTGCGGCTAACGATACGAGTGCGAATACGAAAGTAGTGACGACAACGCCGACGAAGATGCCGATACATGGTGCGGTGAGTTTGCAAAGTAACGGAAATTTTAGTTATGTGCCGTGTGGCGATATTCATGGTGCTTTTAACGCGTCATTGAATTTGAATCAGTTGTGTATTTCGTACGTGCCGAATCATGGATATGTGGGAAAGGATTCGCTGTGTGTGACGGTGTGCGACAGTACGATGGGCGTTTGTAATACGGTAAATATTCCATTGGTCGTTACTCCCAAAGCGATTCCTGCGAAACCTGTCGTGATTGTCTCGCCGATTGTGACGCAACAAGATTTGACGGTGACGGTTTCGGGTAATAGCGGCGGTCGTTGTATAGATTCAATTGCGCCGACGGTTAAATTTATCAATCCTAAATACGCGAATTTAAAATCGGGTGAAACAATTATTGCCAATTGTGTTAATCCACCCATTTTTAACGCGACATCTTTTAGTGTAAAAGATAACTACGATTCACATCCTACTATTGCTTTTAGAGATTTAAATCGTACCGTCGGAACGTGCTCACGCGATGGTTACAAAATTTTAATGCAG
Source organism: Saprospiraceae bacterium (assembly GCA_043786955.1). Lineage (GTDB taxonomy): Bacteria > Bacteroidota > Bacteroidia > Chitinophagales > Saprospiraceae > JAAFJT01. The sequence goes on along the minus strand of JAYVVO010000431.1, from coordinate 6,784 downwards.
TGTGATCTCATCGCGACGGATAGTTGCGGAAATCGCACCGATTTTATATTTTTCGTCAGAATAATTGATACCACACCACCGACTTTAAGTGCTATTCCGGGCGACATCACCGTGAATAATTCTGCACCAACTGCACCAATCGTAACAGCTACGGATGATTGCGACGGGCGTAGAGACGTAATATATCACGTCTCTACCGCGCCTTATAATTGTGGTGTCGTTTTAACGCGTACCTGGACAGCGACGGATGAATGTGGTAATACTGCAAGTAAATCGCAAAAAATAACCGTTGTTTACAATGCTTCTAAATGCTGCAAAAAATATACAACTGTTTCAACTATTTATGTAACGGCAGCGACCTGTAATCAAAATGCAACCGCTTGTACAGAAATTCCGTACGCGCAAATTGCAAATTACGCTCTAAGTGATAATGGCAGAGCCTATACTGGAGGTATTACAAATTGTAACGGCAACGCCGGTTTAAGTCTCGCCGTGGGTAATCATAATATTATTTTCAATCAAAAAACTTTGGCTTGCGCCGATTCGCTTTTTGTGAAAGTTGCTTGTCCTGTAGCGCCAAAGCCGGCTCCAAATACAATTCCATTAGTTGTAAACGTGAATGAAGTTGGTACGTGGTGTTTGAGTAATATTCCGCTGTTGCATCCTGTTAAAATTATGAATTTGTGTCCGTCGAGTTCTGGTACGCACGCGCTCATCAACATAGATCAGTCAATGATGTGCGTTACCTACAAAGGTTTAAAAGTCGGAACTGATTCTGCTTGTTTGAAAATTATTTCTTCCACGAATGATATAAACTTCGTTACGCTTCTCATAAATGTTAAAGCGCAGCCGTGTGGTAATTTAATCAATCCTGATTCCGTCATCGTGAGCGGCACTTGCACTGCGAACAACCAAGTGCCTGTGTGTTTACCTGTTTCTGTTTCCAATTTACAAGGTTATACGATTACAATTGATGGCGCACCTTATACTACCGCGCTAACGCCGTGTACTAATACGTCAACACAATTTTTTGTGCCAACTGGATTTCACACTTTGCGTTTTGCGAATACTTCGGGTTGTACAGATTTCGTTACAGTGGGTGCAAATTGTGTAAAATCGGAAACCATTATTACAGAATTGCGCGTCGGCGACAAAGACACGATGTGTATTTCGTCCAACACACTTTTGGGCGAAAAATATTATTTACAGAATTTGTGCGCGAAACAATCAACGAAAGTAGATTTTAATCTTTTGGGTGGAACAACGTGTATCGAGCGATTTGCTAAAACCGTCGGCTCCGAAAAAGCCTGCTACATCCTCTGCGATGAATATAAACTTTGCGATACGACCTATATGATTGTCAACGTATCGGAATTAAAAGCAAAACCGCCTGTTGCAATTGACGACAATGTCAATGTTTTGAAAAATACGATTGCCAAATTCAACGTCATTCTCAACGATTCATTCGGTAGTTTTACGCCCACGTTGCGCATCGTTAAATATCCTTTAAATGGTTACTTAAAGCTATCTCAACAAGGCGAAATGACATACAAACCAACGACCAACTATTGCGGCGCGGACGTTGCGACTTACGAGATTTGCACTGCAGCGGGATGTTCTATGGCGCAAATAAATTTCAAAGTGGATTGTAACGACCTGATTGTTTACTCCGCTTTTTCACCCAATAACGACGGCAGAAACGATTACTTCACCATTGAGGGCATAGATAAATTAACCAGCAGCACGGTTTCCGTTTTCAACCGTTGGGGAAATGAAGTCTTCGCCGCCAAAAATTACAAGAACAATTGGGCTGGCACATGGAACGGCACCAGCCTACCCGAAGGCACATATTTCTACGTTTTCAACGACGGAGAAGGACACACGCTCTCGGGATATGTGGAGATACAGCGTTGAGCGTTGAGCCTCGCTCGCGATTTGCAGTTCGAGATTTGCAGCTCAAAGCTCAAAGCTCACACCTCAAAGCTCACAGCTTTTTCTTACAAACGTTCCCCACGTCAAATTCGTAGTTCCCTCTTTGTGCGCCATAGCGCGTTCGATGGCATATTCGGCGGCGTGTTCAACGACCCACGCGAAATTATCAACCCCTACGCTGTGAATATCGGCATCGGGAGCGGGATTACAAAAATCAATCGCGTATGGAATGCCGTTTTGTACACCAAATTCGACGGTATTAAAATCGTAACCGAGTGCTTTGTTCAATTGCAAAACGTACTCACGCACGGTGGCGAGCATCTTTTTTGTCGTCGGCGGACCGTCAACCGCATACCGTAAATGGTGCGGATTCGTCGGATTGTACGGCATAATATGCACATGCTTCCCGCCGATGCAATAGCACCTAAAATATTCTTCAAACACGACTTCGCTTTGCAGCATCATCACCAAATGATCCGTTTCGGCATACTTTACGAAGAAATCTTCGGCATTATGCACTTTATACACGCTCTTCCAACCACCGCCATCATGCGGTTTCATGTAGCACGGAAAGCCAATGTGTTTAAAAATCGCCTCCCAATCCTGCATTTTCAGATTCCGAAACGAATTATGATTCGTCCCTTCTGGTCGCAGTTTTGATGGCAAAATATACGTGTTCGGAACCGGCACTCCGAGTTGCACCGCCAGCGCATTATTAAAAAATTTCTCATCCGCACTCCACCAAAACGGATTGTTAATCACCGCTGTGCCACACAGTGCCGCATTTTTCAAAAACGCCCGATAGTACGGCACATCCTGCGAGATGCGATCAATAATCACCGCATAACCCGAAGATTTACCCTGTTCTACCTCCTCCACCAGCACCGGCTCCGCCATAATGCCAGGAATTTTTTTGTCATTCACGCGCTCAATGAACGCCCACGGAAAAGTGTTTTCCTGTCCGAAAAGTATGCCTATTTTTTTCATAAAAAAGTTTTGAGCCCTGAGCTATAAGCTATGAGCTATGAGTCCAGCGCGCGATTTGCAATTCGCGATTTGCAGCTCATAGCTCATAGCTTATAGCTCATAGCTATGATAAGGTCAAATTACCGATATATAATGCGGAAACATATCGCGCCACAATTGCCAATCATGTTGAAGCCAGCCGCGCATATCGAACCAATGCGCGATACCTTTTTTGTTAAGAATTTCGTGCATCGCTTCGTTCGCGCCTTTGCAAATATCCCATTCCGAAGTACCGATAATAATTTTTAGCTGATGCACTTCAGGGTCGTTCAAGTTCGGAATAAAATCCACGGGATTGTGAAAATAGACAGAATCATCGTAATAACCACCCAAAAACGTTCGAATATCAAACGCGCCGCTCATCGAAATAATATGACTCACACTGTGCGGATGTCGAAACCCAAAATTCAGCGCATGATAGCCCCCGAAACTCGCCCCTGCCACAGCCACTTTCCCATACCCCGTCGCATATTGCACATGATTAATCACTTCATTCATAATCATCCTATCATACGCATCATGCACCTGCACCTTCTGCGCCGGGTGCGCTGACCGATTATACCAACTGAATTTATCCATCGAATCTGGGCAATAAATCCTTACTTTTCCGTTATCAATAAAATGCCTCACACTCTCAATCAATTTAAAATCCTTGCTTTCATAATATCGTCCCATCGTCGTCGGAAAAAAAATAATTGGCAATCCCGCGTGCCCATAAATCAACATCTCCATCTCGCGGTTCAGAGTGTTAGAGTGCCATTTGATATATTCTTCTTTCATAAGCGTTTCGTTTGAGTTAAAATTATCAAAATCATTCGCTAATGTAGGGAGCAAGTTTTATATTATCCAATAAACGCCGTAAACTATTAATTTTTTATTTTTATTTAGGACATGAATTATTGAGAACAAAAACAATTTGCTCAAAGTGCGCATTTTAATGTTAATGACAAACAAAACTTCATTTCAGAAGATTTACTTTTGCCAAACTAAAAAAAATAAGAGACAGAAGAAATCAGAATTAAATCATTAAAAATAAAATAAAGCGATGGGGATTTTTTCTAAATTGATGGACATAGTAAATTTGGGAAGTAAAAACAAAACTAAAATCATTGTGAAGAATATAAATGTGCCTTCGCGCACTTTAAATAGAGGGGTTTCAGTTGATATTTATTTGCCACCACAATACGGAAAAGATAAAAATAAATTCTATCCAACGGTTTATTTCAACGACGGACAGGATATTGCACGTATGAATATGAACACGATGCTCGATAATTTATTTTTGGAAAATAAAATTCAAGAAACCATTATTGTTGGAATTTATGCGAACGAAAACCGTATGCAAGAATACGGAACGGCGCAACAATCCGACTATAAAAATCGAGGAAGTTTAGCGAGCAATTATTCCGATTTTGTTGTGCACGAACTTATGCCTTTCATTCAAACTGAATATAAATCGAGTAGCGACAAGAATAATAATTACATCGCAGGTTTTTCACTCGGCGCGCTGTCTGCGTTCGATATTCTTTGGTCGCATCCCGATTGTTTTTCTAAGGTTGGTGTTTTTTCGGGTTCTTTGTGGTGGCGCGATAGACCGTACGATATTCTCGATCCAGAAGATGGTAGAATAATACACAACATTGTACGCCAAAGTAATTATGTCGAAAATTTAAAATTTTGGTTCGAAGTAGGCACGCACGATGAAGATGAAGACCGCAACAGAAACGGCATTATTGATGCCATTGACGATACTTTGGATTTGATTGATACGCTCGCAAAACTGGGGTACAAACCTCACTCCGATATAAGTTATAACGAAATTGAAGGTGGCGAACACACCGTTGAAACGTGGAAAAACATAATGCCGCAGTTTTTGCAGTGGACACAGCATTAAAATAGAGGTTTCGCATAACTTCAAACTGAAATTTACGTTAAGTAAATATTCATTTAAACAAAAATTTTTATGCGCGTGCGCTACTTCCAGATATTATTTTCTGCTTTGGCATTTTTTTTAGTAAGTGTTTTAACCCAAGCACAAGAAGTCAATTTTAAAATTACAGTCGTTGCACCACCGCAAAAAACGGTTGATCAGAAAGTATATACGGCATTGCAACAAGCTTTGCAAGAATTAGTGAACACAACAAAATGGACAGATGATGTGTTTGAACCAAACGAAGTTTTGGTCGGTTCTATCCAACTTAACGTGAAAACTGAATCAACTGTAACCGATTTTATCGCCGACTTGAATATACAAATTAATCGCCCAATTTATGGTAGCGATCAACTCACACCGCTTTTAGTTCACGTTGATCGGGATATTGCTTTTCATTACGAGCAGTTTCAACCAACGCAATATGCTGCAAATACTTTTAACGATAATTTGGTGCACACGTTAGCATACTTTGTTTATGTGGCTTTAGCGATGGATTACGATTCGTTCGCACCAAATGGTGGCGATGTTTTTTGGCAACGCGCACAAGATATTGTTAACGTTGTTCCGTCGGGTGGGCAAGATTCTTGGAAAGGAAAAAGTACAGGAAGTACAGCGCGCGGTGCATTTGTAGAAAACGCTTTGAATCCGAGGATGAAAACGTACCGACCTGCACTATATGATTATCACCGTCAAGGACTTGACTATGCGAGTTCTGATATGCCGCGTTGTCGTGCGGGTATTTTAAAAGCACTTTCAGAAATTGATGAAGCACATCAAAGTATTCCAGGCACATTAACTATTCGCGCATTTACAAATACAAAAAGTGATGAGATGGTTGAAATTTTTAAAAATGCGCCTCCCGACCAAAAAACAAAGTTTCTTCAAATAATGACAAAAATTGATCCTACGAACGTCAATAAATACAGTTCAGTAGGGTTTTAATCCTTATTTCAAATTATTCAGCATAATATCGTCAAAAATTCTATCAGAAACCATACGGCGCACAAATAAAATGAGTTTTGCTAACTTGCCAGCTACGTAGCGCGTTTTGGGTTTTGATGCTGAAATCGCTTTTGCAATAACTTCAGCAATAACAATAGGATCTGATCCCTTTATGTTCGCAAATAGTTTAGCGTGTTTTGTTGCTAACTCTTTATAGGCTGTGTTGCCAGAAGTTTTGAGTAAATTATCTTTAGCAATACCTGTCCATTCTGTCTCAATCGCACCTGGTTCGATTACTACTACGTTAATTCCGAACTGTTTTAATTCCATGCGCAAACTATCGCTCAATCCTTCGACTGCATATTTGGTTGCGTGATACCACGAACCATGCGGTTCGCCGAATTTACCGCCCATCGAAGAAACATTAATAATAGTTCCCGATTTTTGTTCTCTCATTTGTGGAAGAACCAATTGTGTTAAACGCGCCAAGCCGAATATATTGACTTCAAATTGATACTTCGCTTCCGAAATGAGTACATCTTCTAAAGCACCATAAGAACCATAACCTGCATTATTTACTAAAACATCTAAGCGTTTTTCATTTTTCAAAATTTCGTTTACGCCCGCAATCATGCTCGCATCGTCTGTCACATCCATCGAAAGAATTTTTACACCAAGAGTTTTTAAATCTTGCATTTTTTCAATCCTGCGCGCAGCTCCATACACTGTATGACCTTGCTCTGCTAAATATTTTGCGGTTGCGTGACCAATTCCTGTTGATGCGCCTGTAATCAGAATGACTTTATTCATTTTATTGTTTTTGAAGAAGATTTTTTAATAAGGGTTTTCTTATAAAAAATTAAAAAGTATTTTTTGAGAATTATTATGGCTGCGTGAATCTTTGTTCCTTTATGAACTTTGTGCTGAATAAATTCGCGGTTTATTTTCAGC
>JAYVVO010000430.1:0-9668 GCA_043786955.1 Saprospiraceae bacterium | reverse complement strand
CGTCACAGCTTGTCGCTCGCGCAGCGTACCATCAAAATATTTGGTTTGGGCTATGTTCTTACCTTCTTCGGCAAAGGTGAATTCCGATTGCCAGTTATAGGTCGGTTCGTGGGGTAATTGTAGTGTGTCAACGGGCGCGTACGTCCATTGGTTAAACTCGCGTGTTCCGTCCGCTTTATAATGTCCCGCCCGAAGGCGTACTTGAACCAAACCCGATCGGTACAACAACGGAATAGTATACGATTGTGATGGTGTAGTGATGCGCGTGGCGTTATTACGAAAGCTATTCGCTTTGACAGCAGCAGCGACATTTAAGCCATTCGCTACGGCGGCTTTAAAATAATCACTCTCTCGCTCATAGTAATTCCACTCAATGTCGTAATCGTCCGCATTCGAATACGCAAAGGCTAAGCCATAATACGGCGTATTGATCGTTTGCGGCGAGCTGTAATTAATCGAAAGGGGTTTGCTGCAATCGAACGGCAAAGTCCGCCGCTCAATAATATCAATACCGGTAATATAAGCAGGGACGGTGGCTAAGGTGATACCGACAAAATTGGATAAGCTTGTAATTTGATACACCATGCGCAGTGCATTGGTGTTGTTGAAAATCCTAAAAACACGCAAGTCGGAGGCATTTTGTACGGCAGGATCGTATTTAAAAGTGAATGAGCCCAAACTGTCAGCAGTCACATTAGCTAAAGAAGTGAAGGTGACTTTATAGTTAATGGTAAAAGAGAAAGCCGTTTGTGTTGTTGGGAATGAATCGCGTAAGAACTCGAAAGAAACAGCATTCTTGATGGATTGGTAGGTTCGCGTAGCATCTAAATAACCAGAATCGGCGAAGTTGATGACGTGAAAAGCACCGCTTGGCAAAAAGTTCGTATCCTTCTTAGCGATGATAAAATCGCTTGCAATCAAACGCGTCGTTGATGACAGTAAACCCAACAGTGCAAGCACTGTCACCAACATCTGACGACAAACAAATTTACCAAAAACAAATCGTAAAGAACGCTCCATAATAAGGCAATATTTTTATTGTTTAAAGAATTCTATATCATTCGAAACAAGTTTTTGCGCTCTATAAGCAGTGTATTTAATTATTATTCCGTCAATACGGTTTAAACGAAATATTGGCTAAAGTTCGATTACACGCAATAAGAGCCACTTCGCCGTACATGACAAAATTATTATTTTTCAACGGGTATGCATCAACCAAAATACCATTTTTATAAAACTGGATGCCTTTTTTACAACGCACAATTTTTAGCTCGTCGCCCACTTTATAGGTACCTGCGGAAGCATTTTTGCCAGGATATTGGTAAGTGATTGCGCCGTTTAAGAGTGTGTAAGTGAATATGAGTAGCGTGCCTGTATCAGCATTTAATTTTAGAATGATGTTTTCAGAAAAACTTTTTTGCTGAAGTACATACTTTATCTCGCCATCTTTGAGCGTGTCAAGTTTGCGAAAGCGAATAAAATTATTGCTGATTACGCCTTCATACATAACACTGGCAGCATTGGTTTGTGTATAAAACTGACCTGCAGTATCAGTTAATACGTTATTTAAATTATGCTGCGCAGAAACACGATGGAGTGTAAACCCTGCGAGTAAAACGAATAAAAAGAGATGCTTCGCCATTTTGAATTTTTTTTACAGTTAAACATTGAAAAAACTTCGACTTGTTTTATAAAACTACGATTTTATACTTACTGTAATTACCAGTACCTACAAACTTTTTCCCTTCTTTTTTAATATAAGGTGCAACACTTATTTTATGTTCCAGCTTCGATTTGTAATTATAGTAGCTGTACTCAAGTTTTTTATGATTTAAACGTTCATCCGTCAACATCTCGTTGCCATCAATAACCATTCGCGCAAAATTGATATAATATGTTTTCGGATCGTACAGAAACTCCATAACAGATTTTGATCTACTGGGTGAGTTAATCGTCATTTTTTTCTGATTACCCAGATAGTCTTCCTCCTTGAACTCAAATTGTCCTTGTTTTACAATCTCTTCAATCTGACCCACAGGCGAAAATTTCTTATCAGCGACAACTTTTTTTGTTGACAAATAAATGGTTTGTTTATCAGGCTCGACGACGATATTTGTTTTGCCATCGTAAATGATAATTTGATTACCAATTTCAATATGCAAATTGATGCCTTCTCGCTGATACACAATCGACATAATTTCAGCGGGTGATGTGCTATTGACATCGCTATAAAATTTTATTTGCCCATCAAAACTCAATGTTTTAGGCTCCGTATAAGCCTTCTGAATTTTACCCATGAATGTGGTGCCATCTGTTAATAGGGATGGCACAAAAACGACTAAGAAAAGGAAACAACTCTTTATCATAATTATTGATTATTAGGTACTAAATAATTTCGTGCTTCTTTCACCGTTTGGATACCCGTTTCTGTTTCGCGTTTTATGCGCACCAAAATGCCTTCATCGTCGTATTCGTAAAAAGTAGCGTAGTTATTCTCATCCAACTCTGCCATCAATCGGCGTGAACGTGTATCGTACGCATAGGATTTCATTTTAGCATTGAAAGGATAAACGCGAATGTCATCGAAAAAAGCGCGAATAAGACTGTTATTAGCCAATGTGAAATTTACAAATCCTGTAGCGTCAGGTGTCGTGAAAGATACCTCAACTTTTTTCCAACCATCAATAACAGGACTCGTTGAAACCAAATTAACTGGAATTGGTGTAGTACCATTAAATAACATTATTGTAACGTTACTTGGAACGGCGTTACAAGCTAAAGAATTATCAGTTGCTATCCAGTAAGATAGAACATATCTTTTATTAGGAAGCAATGAAAACAATGGTAAGCAATCAGTACATTGAGGCACAATTGGCGATCTAGCTACATTAGCCGCAGGCGCTGCTGCTAAAGCTAAAACAGGCGCAGCTAAACTCAGATTACAAGGAACTGCCAGTGGTTTAGGTGAAGTATTACAGCGTGGCTGTGCGGGTGGTTGACTACAAGATTGCGGATTTACCACAGTTCCTTTAGGATCAACCGGAAAACAACACGACCCAACTTGTTTATTTTTAAAATAACCCGTATATGTCACTGTTGTAACTTGCGTTGTCGAAAAAACCGTACATGGTAGAGTCGTTGATACTAAACAATCAATAAAACAAGAATCTGGTGTTGGTACTTTCCATGTTGCAACATTAGAATTCAATAAAAAGTGTCCAGAATCTGGACAAACTAAGGTATTGTTACAAGGTGGCGGAAGCGCAGTTAACGCCGAGCAAAAATCATAATTTACCTTAGAGTTTATTGTCAAACTGTTACCAGTATTAACAGCCAAAGAATATCTGCCTGAATGAGAAACAGTATCTACTATGCCCCAACCAGCAGCTATAGGCGTAGTAAAAAATCTGATGTTTTTATCGTTAACGTAGGGAGTTGTATTGCTACAATCGTTCATGAATTTATAATCTTCAAATGACTCAAACGTTTGCTCCTGATGTTTTGAATTAGCAGTTACGGCAACAACTTGCGTTTTATTATAGCCATAATAAGCAGCAGAGACAATATTATTGGCATCAATACTTTCAATTTCGTTGCCACGATTATCGTATAATTGAACGCTATCACTCCGCACCCAACGGTTATCGTTTGTCACATTTCCTAAATATTTGCTACTTGAAGTATTGTAAGACCAATAAGGAATAAATTTAGGAATTATTCCGTCTGTTCTTATGGCAGTAGTAGCAGGAATACTTGTATAGTTTCGCGTATCGTAATACACGAAATTGCGTTTTGTTCTCCAATTGCCTAATGTGCCTGAAGTATAAGGATTGATAGTAGCTTTACCAAAGTTTAAATCGGTAGGACTTAAAGCATCAGGTGTTGTGCCTGTTAAATCAGCCGTTTTAGAGCAATTTAAACGCATACTATCCGAATATTCTTTAGCACTCGCTTGTAAAACATTGGTAGAAGCACCAATACTTAACCCAGAACCCAATGTATTTATTGGGCTTGCTAACGACATTAAACTCGCAATTGGCATAGAGGATTTATTTCTACGACCTGATCTAACAATTTTAACAGTAAATAATGGCGCTGTATCTGAATTAAGTAAAGTTCCATCAGCTCCATAAACCATATAAACACCAGCGACATCAACAACATAGAGTTTTCCAGTAGGAAAAACAACGCCAGTTTTTGGATCAATAATAACAATCTCATCACCTGGTGTAAAAAAATCTTTGTAATTGGGAATGTTTTTTATGAGCAGTCCATTAGGAACATTGTCAAGCACTACATTTTTGAACACATTTCCAATGTTTTTATAAGCCGGCCCCATACCACTATATGCCCAGTGTGCAGGGTATGTTAAATTATATACGGGGTCGTTAAACTCATTTTGTGTTTTAGTACTCAAAACTTCACCCGTTTCAGCATCGTATAGCAAATTTTGGATTGCCAAAGTTGAACCATCAATGGTTTTAACAACCTTATCTAAAATACCCTGCCGCCTAATGTGTTTAGTAGTAACGCTCGTTTTAACGCCTTTCCTTTCACTTTTAAAAACTGATAAAGGGATTGGTATAACGAGTGGAATACCAAATATAAAAGGAAACCCAACTGTATTAAGTTCAACACCGTTTGTGACCGAATTACTTAAATCTGCTTGCATATCCTGCCAAATGTCGATGTCTAATCCCATATTTCTTGTTGATATAGAACCGTCAGGGTTCACAACAGGCACACTATTATTCAATGTATTTTGCCCAACTAACTTACCGCCCGAGTCGGCAATACTATCCACTTTATAATAATAATTAGTTGCACTTAAAATAGAACCCTGCTGATTAAAAGTAGCTTCTTCTTTCATTTTTCCGTGCATATCGTTGGTTTCGATGGCAAAACCTTGAGATGCGCCGCGCTGTTCAACAACATTAATTTTAAAAAAAGTATTTGCGAATCCAGGCTTTGCTTTAACTGTTCCATCGGTTATATTCGTGAAATCAGTTTTAACCGGGAAATCTTTTGCTGTATAATATTTACTGATTGAATAGCCTGTACCTGTTCGACTCACACCCGTATAAACCGATTCAACGCGCACTTCACTATAACCTATCACTGGTGCTGGATAAAAGTTTTCACCTAGAGGCTTTTCATTGTAAAAACTATTATCGGGTGCTAATAATACTTTAGCATCTGTATAAGGCATAGGTTCTTTAAGGCTGTTTTCATCACCACCTAATTGCGGCTCGTAAGCTGCAATGCCACTACTGATAATTTTACCGCCTTCGTTAGTTGTATAAGTAAATGACTGTACATAGCTTGAACTACCACCGCCATTTGGTGCTGCCCAATTGTCGGTCACTGCAATTGATTGAACGCGCGAGCCACCACCGTATTTTTTACCAATAGGATTTGATAATCTGATCCAAGATTGATTAGAAGTATCTACTAAATTAGACCATCCTTTTGAGACTCTATCATTATTATAACCTCTCGTCAACGTCTGAATTTCACTAAAAAAACCCGATAAACCCCTGAGCGCGTCAATTATACTATTGCTATTTAAAGCAGTAGTATCATTTCTGCCCGGAGGTCCATAAGCTATGGAGGGAAGGTTCAAACGCAACATTTGTAAGGCGGCAATAGTAATAGGATGATAATTGGTATTGTTATCATTGATACTACTTACAGGTACAAATAGCCATTTTTTTGTAGAATCATATTTAATATTTGTTCTGTCATAATTCATATATCCAGTAACAGGCTCAAAAGTGGAAGCATCTGTTGTTAATTCAACTTTGGCTTTGAAATATAAACTATTGACGTCAGCAAAAAACAATTTAGCAACCAGTGCATTGGCATCGGCTTGACTTAATCCTTTCAAAATATTGGAGTAGGCCGAAACATCTACCGCAACATAATTATTATTTATTGTTGAGCCAAAAGGAAAAGGAAGACCGCTATATAAATTTGGTACAGTGGTAGCTACAGTGCCATTGTTCGAAAAACCTTTTATAAAAAACATTTGACCTGCCTTTTTATTCTGAACATATGCATAATCATTCGATTCAAAATTAGCTATAATTGATCCTCCGGAAGGCAAATAAATGGTATCTAAATTCCAAGCACCTGCATACTTATTAACTAAGGAAGTATCTTGAAGACTGTAAGGGAAGTCTGTATTTTTAGGATAGCTGGCTGGTACAGGTTTGTAATTTCCCCAGCGATCAATAGCGTTATTATCGTAAGCAAACGGAGCGGTGCCATTTCCGGTTTTATAACCAAATTTATACGCATTTAATCTCCCTTTCCCATTCGTCCCGAAAGTGAAATAAACACTTTTTAAGGTTAATTTTCCTTTGTTAAATGTTATATTTGAGCTGTTAGGCGTGTTCGGGCATAACCTATAATCGTATTCTAAATGTACAAATTTAATAGGAACCGCGTTTTTCCCTTTCATTAATAAATCTGATTTAGAATAGATTTTTATCGAATCGAGTTTTCTCAATTTTTGAGTCGGATCAATGCCGCCGTTTTGGTCAAGAACACCTTGTCCATCGTCTCTCGCACTTGTATAGAATTGAGCGACCATATTGCGGGACTCAATAGAGTGCATATACCAAATTTCTTTTTCACCATAAACATAACTCGCTTTATCGTCTAACGGATCAATTTTTATACCGCTCATCAGACGCGCTGAATCTAAACCTACAGGTGTGCGCCACTTAAAGGCAGGATTAATTCTTGTATAATTAAACTTTACAGCATTTCCTAAATCGTCATCTGTTATACCATCGCCTTTAACGTCAACATAATCATCCGATAAAACTCCTGTTAACAAATAACTGTGTGCATAAACTGGTACTGTTTGTGCATCAAATAAATTATCTCTTCCATTTTTATTGTTTAGAGAATTATCTACGTTGTGAGTATATTTAATATAGGGGTCAGTCACAGTAGAGTTTCCTGAAAGCGCACTCGAAAAACTAACATCTCTTTGCAAATTATTCATCACAGGCAAACCAAAAACATACCGTGACCCATCTGTCTTTAAAACAGAGACTTCTGAAATATGATATGGTTTAGCCTTTTCTGTTCTTGAAATAATTGTTGGAACTTTGCATGTAGCAGAGTCGTAAATCAGTGTAGTGTCAGGATAGCTAAGGATACTTTTATCTAATCCAACATTTGATGCTTCGTCAGCAGTAAGGTAATTAAAAACACTGTACCGTTTTGCACGTGCTGTTTTTTGTGCATTACTCGTAAATGATGTTGAACCAATTTTTGTTTTATTTCGCTGAATATCAAAATCAGCACCTGCCGTTACATCAGCATCTGTTTGTGCAATTCTTGTATAAATTGGGTCTGTTCCTCCAATTTTTGTATTAAAGTTATCATCAACAACTGTTTTTTCACTGTTTTCACGAAAGTAAACATTTTCGTAATTCTTGTCATTGTCAGTAAATTTTAAAGTATTTTGAGTATTATTTCCATCAAGTCCACTTAGCCAACCTGAAGTTCGTGAATCCGTTTGTGTTGGTGTTAAATCTCCGCCAAAATGAAAATAACCTCCGCCAGCAAGCTCAATACCTAAAGGAGCTGATGAACTGGAATTGATTGAATAAGATGATTGTAAAACACCTATATCGTTTTTGAACAGACGGTATTGACCACCGACGCCTTGACCTGACACTGAAAAGAAATCGTATGTGCCATAACCAATAGCGAGATTGGGTGTGTTTTCATGATAAGTAAGTTGATTATCCCTATTGACATCTAATAGGTTTGTTATATTTTGGCTGCCAAGCTTGCTATTCAAATATCCAAAAGCACTTTGAGGTTGTTTATGAAATTGAAGAGACTGCACGTTCAAATAGCCATCTAACATACCAAGTCCAGAAATGCCAAAAAAAGAAGTTCCACCCGACAAATGAAGACTAAAAGATTTGTTTTGAATAGGCAACTGGTTTGTTGGAGAATAATGGAATCCACCCATATCAAAATTAATATCTCCGGTTACGCCATAGTTTTTTAAAGTAGTTGTTGTTTGTAAAGAGATAGCTTTCAAACCTGACCGAGAATTAATATTTGTTTTAGCACTTGCGCCACCTATAAAGTCATGTATCTTGCCAGTATTATACGATAAGCCTAAACCTATGTCCAAACCATTTTGCGTATCGAAATTTAATGAAGGTTTAGCGTTTAATAACCCAAGCGCTTTAGTTGAAAGACCAACACCGATACTATAACCTTTTTTATTATTATAGGAAAGACCTAAGTTGGCATTAAAGGTGTTTTTTATACCAAAAACCTCAACGCCAAAGCCAACCCCGCCACCAACAGTGAAATCGTCTTTGATGTTATATTCTTTCTGAATGACATCCCCCTTAAAATCATCGGGCAAACCACGCATATCGCGGTTAACTGAACCTGGGTTAAGGCTCCATCCCAGTCCCACCCAACTCGCCTCGTCCTCAGGGCGATTATTTGAGCTGTAAGACATATTAACGGGATAACCGTCAATTTCGAAAAGCGGTAAATTATAAGAAAAATTACCCGTGAATAAATCAACCATGTTGGTGGCTTCAATTGGTTTAAAACCTTGAAACTCGGGTTGAACAGGACCGCTTGTTAAAGCCAGCGCCGTTAATGGATGTAAAGTTTGAATGATCATTAAGACCAATAAAACAGATGCAACTCTCTTTCTGTTAGTTAAATTAAAGTTCATAATCAAAATTTTAACTTGGGTAATTGATTTATAGCATTTTTACTAATTGTAAGCTTAATATCGCTGTTTGTACTATCTGACATTTTAAATAAACACGTGAAATCGTTTTCTAAAGGCATGCCGCATTTCTGATTGAGCGGTCGATTAAAAACAACGTTCACAGTTGTTTCAATCGATTTATTACCTATTAATTCAGGCTGATACATCACGCAGCGCAGCGTATCATCCGTGCCGTGAATACCGAAGATTTGCCTTTGTCTATCGCGTGCAAAGTATTTGGGAATATCAATAGCGTTTTGTTTAGAAGCTGAAGCAGTATTTTTAATTTTAAGTGTGCAGTAAATATGGTCGCAGAAATTTTCGAGACTTTTGTCGTAATCTCTCTGTTTCATATTTAAGCCTATATCGTTAATCACTAAAAATTCAGAGGGTAAATAAGTAAGTGTCATTTCAATAGCATTGTTTTTGCTGCTAACACTCACAGAGTTTTTAGTTTTTTGCCATGCAGCCATATAGCCTTCTGTGCTGACATCTGAACGATTACAGCCAAAAACCAAAAGTAGAAGCACCCATAAAAAATTATTTTGCATAAATAAAGCGGCAATAAAAAGTTGAATTATTATCGTTTGTAACTTCTAATATATAAGGTTTGTTGGCTGCTAATCCAGTAAGAGAACTGCAATCAACTGTTAAATAGTTTGGCCCAAAATTGATGGGTATTTGTTGCGAGGTTATGCTTTGTTTATCTAACTGGCTTGGCGAATAAATACTGTATTTCAACAGTGGCATTCCAGCAACATTATCGAAAATAAATTTCAGAAGTGGTTTGGCACTTATCGTTTCACCATCTAAACCATGTTTTAAATAAGAGAAGGGCGCGTTATCGACAACAGCAGCCGTAGAAAGTGCCTGCACACCAAAAGGTTGTTTGGGCGAG
>JAYVVO010000429.1:0-9676 GCA_043786955.1 Saprospiraceae bacterium | reverse complement strand
AAATTTAGGTGCAGAGCACCTAAACATAAAAATTAATTAGTCTTGAATATCGCGTTGCTCTTTATTTTTTTACTGTTTTAAAAATAAAAGCACTAAGCTATTTAAATCGATGGTTATACTATTCGCATCTAATATCTATTTCTGTTCTTTCAAAATGCCCACCTTACTATAAACGTCAACACTTTTTGCACCAAAGCCTCTAATGCAAAATTGTTTTTGTATTTTTGCCCCGAAAAAAATAAGAATTATGAGTGTTCGTGTTCGATTTGCGCCCAGTCCTACAGGTGCTTTACATATTGGTGGTGTTCGCACTGCCTTGTTTAATTATTTATTTGCCAAAAAATTAGGCGGCACTTTTATTTTACGCATTGAAGATACTGACCAAGCGCGTTTCGTAGAAGGCGCAGAAAAATATATCATCGAATCGCTTAAATGGTGCGACATTGCGCCCACAGAGGGAATTGGTTTTGGCGATGGTGCTTATGCGCCTTACAGACAAAGTGAACGTAAAGAAATTTATAAAAAATATACACAACAACTTTTAAATTCAGAGAAAGCATATTACGCTTTCGATACCAGCGAAGAATTAGACGCGATGCGCGAGCGACTCAAAGAAAGTTCGCATCAAGCTTACTCGCTTCACACACGGCTTTCTATGCGCAATAGTTTATCAATGACTAAAGTTGAAGTTGCCAAACTGTTAGATCAAAATACACCTTACGTTATTCGATTTAAAGTTGTCGGAGGAAAAAACGTCGTCATTAATGATTTGATTCGCGGTGCTGTGCAGGTTAAATCGGAGGAAGTAGATGACAAAGTTTTGATGAAATCGGACGGTATGCCGACGTATCATTTAGCGCATTTAGTGGATGATTATTTGATGCGTATTACGCACGTTATTCGTGGTGAAGAATGGTTACCTTCTGCGGCGTTGCACGTTTTACTTTACGAAGCACTCGGTTGGAAAAACGAAACGCCACAATTTGCACACCTTCCACTTATTTTAAGACCGGATGGAAAAGGTAAACTTTCTAAACGCGACGGACAAAAATTTGGTTTTCCGGTTTTTGCTTTGGGCTGGAAAGGCACAACAGAAGAAACGTCTTTCAACGGTTTCAGAGAGTATGGTTTTGAACCTGAAGCGGTCATAAATTTTTTAGCGTTATTGGGTTGGAATCCAGGCACTGAGCAAGAGATATTTTCTTTGGATGAATTGGTAAAACATTTCAGTATTGAAAAAGTGCAGAAGGCAGGGGCGCGTTTCGATTTCGATAAAGCCAAATGGTTTAATCAGCAATATATTTTGCGCATGGAAACTGAAAAAATAGTTGAACGATTAACGCCACTGTGTTTACCAAAAGGTTATACAAACGACAGTGTATTTTTAACAACCTTTGCACATTTGATGCGCGAACGCGTTCAATTTTTTCCTGAGTTTTTAGAAAAAGGTTATTATTTTTTTGAGCCTGTAAAATCGTATGATGTCGCACAATTGCAAAAAAAATGGAAATCGCCGATAAAAGAGCAATTCGCAGAGTTTGTAAAAGAAATTGAATCTCTGCCTTTCGACGATGCACACGTTTTAGAAAATCAAGTGAAGGGCATTTTGACAGCACGCGAATTTAAAATTGGCGACATTATGCCGCTCTTGCGATTAGCATTAGCAGGCGTAACTGCTGGTCCGCCCGTTTTTGAAACCATGCTGCTGCTAACTAAAAAAGAAACGATGCAACGTTTGCAAAATGCATCAACAAAGTTTGATGCTTTAATCGGATCGTAATGAGCTTCTTTTAAATTACCTTCCAAGTTTTCAATTGATTTATGATCGCGGAGCGTTCTTGCATAACTTGCGTTGACTCTGAAAAGCGTCTAAATTTCGTATAATTGTAAAATTTTTTTATTCGCACCCATTCGGCGCGCGCTAAAAAACCACAAGCAATGACGGCTGAAAAATAAAGGAACGCATCGTGCGGAAGAAAAATAAATCTTCGCCACACTTGAAACTGCAAATACCAGAACGCGGGGTATAAAATAAATCCAGAGACATATTGAACGCACGTGTAATAATCAGATTCAAAATTGAAATACTTCGAGCGTTTCAAAATTCCTATCAGCGTAAGCGGAATAAAATTATTAATGAATCCAAAAATTGAAAAGGGCAAACAAATTAGACTTCTAAAAACAATTTTATAAAAGGCAAATTTTTTCACATTAACATCGCGCAAATTATTATTTTTCAGAACTGCAAAATAATTTTTAATCTGATTTTCAAATTCACCAAATATTTTTTCATTTCTGAGTTTTTCGTCGCGTAAAGTTTTCAAAATTTCCTTCGACCTAAAATATTTTTCGCGCAGCGGTAAATATTTTTCCGATTGTGCGAGTGTTTCAATTTTTTCTAAAAACCGCTCTTCGTTTGCATCTTTGCAATTAATGACTAATTGTCCAAATTTTTTTTCAATTTCCTTTCGGATGGCATCAAGAGTTTTAATGTTCGCAAAATCGCTGTAATCCATTTTAGGTTGAAAAGGTTCAGACACTTCTATTACTACATCCGTATTCGGTTTTTGTGGCGAGTAGTACGTTAACCCGATCATCAAAATTTTTAGGTCGGTCAAATTATTTGGCGCGTTATACGCTTCGGAATAAATATGCGCCAAACCTTTTTTAAAAGGTCGAATGTGTCGTTCGTTTACGCTCGTTCCTTCGGGAGCAATATAAAGCGAACCACCTTCTTTCAAATGCGTGAGGCACCGCGCAAAAATCTCTGTATTGTTTACAAAACCTGAATCAAAATCTTTGGCGCGCTTTACAGGTATGCAATAGAGCGCGCTGAGAACTGTGCGCGGAATAAAACTTTTGAACAAGCTGGCATTGGAAAGTAAAAAAGGGCGCAAAAAAGAATTTTGTAACGCCATCAACGGATCAATCAAAGTATTAGGATGATTGGAAATTAAAATTGTTCTGCCACTCGTGTTGAGTTGTTCAGGATTAATAATTTCAATGCGACGGAAATAGGAACGCAGCGTGACAGCCGCAAAAAATTGTAGAAACCTAAAAAATAATCGAAACACCAAATTTTTACCTGGCATAGGTGCTTTATCAATGTTGACCTTCGGAAGTTTAATATTTTGCTGCAAAGTTTCTACCACACACAATTTTTTTTACAAAGAAACGACAAGAACTAAGTATTTAAAACAGAAAAATAAGATTTGACATTTTTTTTACAATAGTGAACTCAAGTTTCAAGTGCAACTGATTAATTAATTTATTTTTTGTTCTAACTAAATTTAAGTTTTAAGAGGCGAATTTGACTCAAATTTCATTTTTTAAAATGAAATTTTATTGTAAAAAAAATAAAAATAAACTGAAAACCAAAATCGATTTTAAAATCCTGATTTAACATAAATTTCTCTTCATCCTCCAAATTATATTAATTTAGCCGTCAAATTAGATTGGGGTGAAATTTAATTTTAAAAACAAACTTTAGGATGAAAATCGAGACTGATTTTCTTGAAAAATGTAATGCTACTTTGAGTCGCGCTTTAGATTTCTATACTGCCAGCGAAATGGAAAGTATTGAGCGTGAAACGTATCGCTCAGCCCATATCAAAGAGTTTGAAATTATATTAGAGCAATCAGGAAAATTATTACAAAAATGTTTAAAGCCCTTTTTTCATTCATCAAAGGAGGTTGATAGATTGGTTTTTAAGGATATTTTTAGAAATGCCGTTTTACGCAGTATTTTAACACTGGAAGAAGCAGAGAGGTGGATGGAGTATAGAAATAATCGGAACAATACGGCGCATGATTACGGCGTTGGTTTTGTTGAAGATACTTTATTACTTTTACCTCAATTTATTATAGACTCAAAAAGCGTTATAACAGCAATAAAAAAATGCAACGAACAATATGAATCTTAGAGAAAAAGATCGAGTCCGCATCATTACGCTGGCTAAAAATCTTTTAAATCGCCTTTTGAAATTTGGGCGTACGGCAGCCGCATGAATGGCGACAACCATGATAGAAGCGATTTGGATTTGATAGTGAAAACGCAAAATAATATACCCATTGATTGGAAAGAATTTGAAAATTTTATAGAAGCTCTGCGCGATTCTAATATTCCAATACTCGTTGAACCAAAGGATTGGGCGCGTATTCCAGAATCGTTTAAGAAAAATATTCTTAAACGATATGAAGTTTTATTTTCAAATATTGAGTCGCTGGTTTAATCTGTAAAACAAGTTCTAAAATAAAAAAGTCCGAACATTGCTGCTCGGACTTTTTTTATTTTAGTTTAATGTAAAGGTTCAAAATATGAACCCTTACGCTTTCACTAAACCTTTTGCTTTTTCTATAACTTCTTTAGAAATATTTGCAGGAGCTTCTTGATAGTGCGAAAACTCCATAGTTGATGATGCACGACCAGAAGTATTTGTACGCAACTGCGTAACGTAACCAAACATTTCAGAAAGCGGAACATCTGCTTGAATAGCCTTTGCACCACCTATGCGATCTTCTTGACCTTTCATCAAACCACGACGGCGGTTTAAATCGCCAATGACAGAACCTGTATAATCTTCAGGCGTTATTACTTCCAATTTCATGATAGGCTCCATGATAATTGGTTTGCAACGCGGTGCAGCTTCACGGAAACCATCTTTAGCACACAATTCAAACGCGAGCGGCTTCGAGTCAACGGCGTGCATACCGCCGTCATAAACGCGCACTTTCATCGAATCAATATTGTAACCAGCTAAAATACCGTTGTTCATCATCGAAACAAATCCATCGTTCACCGATTTCATGTATGTTTTATCAATCGAACCACCGACAATTGCCCAAACAAATTGCAATTTCTTTTTGCCGTTTTTATAGTCCTCGCTTTCCAAAAATTCTGGATCAGCAGGTCCCATTTCAAATTCCATTTTTGCGTACATACCCGAACCACCCGATTGTTTTTTCAACGTTTCTACGTGCTGAACGGTTTGTGTTAATGCTTCTTTGTAATTTACCATCGGTGCACCTTGGTTGCACTCAACGCCAAACTCGCGACGCATACGGTCAACAAGAATTTCTAAGTGCAACTCACCCATACCAGAAATTACGGTCTGGTTGGTTTGTCCGTCGTAATTAACTTTAAACGTCGGATCTTCTTCCGCCAATTTATTTAAAGCCATACCCATTTTCTCAACATCTTTTTGCGTTTTAGGCTCAATCGCTAATGAGATAACAGGTTCTGGAAAAGTCATTGACTCAAGAACAATCGGATGCTCTAATGAGCAAAGTGTATCGCCTGTGCGAATGTCGGGAATACCAACGACTGCTGCAATATCACCCGCTTCCACCGAATCAATTGGATTTTGCTTATTGGCGTGCATCTGGAACAAACGCGAAACGCGTTCTTTTTTGCCTGTGCGCGTGTTGAGAACATACGAACCTGCGTCTAAACGACCAGAGTAAACGCGAATAAATATTAAACGACCAACGAATTTATCTGTAACAATTTTAAATGCTAAAGCAGAAAAAGGTGCGGTTGATTCTGGTTGACGAATTTCTTCTTTTTCAGTGTCAGGATTAATACCTACAATTCCATCCACATCCATCGGAGAAGGTAAGTAAGCACAAACAGCATCGAGTGTAGCTTGAACACCTTTATTTTTAAAAGCTGACCCGCACAAAACGGGAGTCATTTTCATTGCAATTACCGCCGAGCGAATCGCTGCGCGTAATTCATCTTCTGTGATCGTTGACGGATCTTCAAAATATTTTTCCATCAATTTATCATCGAACTCAGCGACGGCTTCAATTAATTTTTCGCGATATTCAGCGACGGTCTCAATTAAATCGGCAGGAGTTTCAATCACTTGAAACGTCATGCCTTGATCGGCTTCGTTCCAAGTGATGGCTTGATTCGTTACCAAATCAACAACGCCTACAAATTTCTCTTCGTTTCCAATCGGAACTTGCAACGGAATTGCATTAGCACCTAATTTTGATTTCATGTCGGCAACAACCGAAAAGAAATCGGCACCTGCTCTATCCATTTTGTTTACAAACGCCAAACGCGGCACTTTGTAACGGTCTGCTTGTCTCCAAACGGTTTCAGATTGTGGTTCAACACCGTCAACTGCAGAAAATAAAGCGACAACACCGTCGAGTACACGCAATGAACGCTCAACCTCAACGGTAAAGTCTACGTGACCAGGTGTATCAATTATATTAATTGGATATTCGTCTTTTTTCCAAAACCATTTCGTTTTAGTAGCAGCCGAAGTAATAGTTATACCGCGCTCTTGCTCTTGTTCCATGTGGTCCATAGTTGCTGCACCGTCGTGTACTTCACCAATGCGGTGCGAAATTCCGGTGTAAAACAAAATACGCTCCGTGGTAGTCGTTTTACCTGCATCAATATGGGCTGCAATACCGATATTTCTCGTGTAATGCAAATCTTTTTGTGCCATTTTGAAATTATTATTGAGGATGAAAAATTTGTGTGTTATATCATTTTTCGTAACTAATAAACAAAAGTTACAAAGCAATGTTCTAAACGGATTTAAAATATAGACTTAGCATAGAATTGAAAACCAAAGTAAAAAAACCTATTGATTTACGTTGCAGTATTACTACATCCGTTAATCAATAGGTTTTTGGTTGAATTATTTAAGCACGGAAGTTAGCAAACGCGCGATTCGCTTCTGCCATACGGTGAACTTCTTCTTTTCTTTTGATGGCTGCACCTTCGTTTTTGCTAGCAGCTAATAATTCGTTGGCTAATTTATCAGCCATACCTTTGCCACTGCGCGCACGAGCGTACTTAATAAGCCATTTCATACCAATCGCAATTTTTCTTTTTGGGCGAATTTCGGTAGGAATTTGGAACGTTGAACCTCCGATACGGCGGCTACGCACTTCGACTTGTGGCATCGCATTTTGTAATGCTTTTTTCCACACGCCATATTCGTCATCATTACCTTTTGCTTTCACAATGTCTAAAGCATCGTAAAAAATTGTAAACGCGACTGATTTTTTTCCTTCCCACATCAAGTTGTTGACAAATTGTGTCACCATCGGATCGTTGTAACGCGGGTCATCGGCGATGAGGCGTACTTTCGGTTTTCTTTTTCTCATTACTTCAAGTAATCAATAAAAACGTTAGGAAATTTGTTGAAGCTTGCGATACTGAAAGATTATTTCCAACCTTCTTTGCTCAAAAAAAATTTGAACACTTCTCAAACAAGCGATTACAATATTTTTGAAATTAATTAAAACTTCAATTATTTTTTGCCTTTTGCAGGTGCGCCTTTAGCTGCTGGTGCTGCTGCGCCTGCTTTAGGGCGTTTTGCGCCATATTTAGAACGCGATTTTTTTCTATCTTTCACACCCGCAGTATCTAATGCACCACGAACGATTGTGTAACGTACACCTGGTAAATCTTTCACACGACCACCGCGCACTAATACAATTGAGTGTTCCTGTAAATTATGTCCAACACCTGGAATGTAGCAAATTACTTCCATACCCGTTGTTAAACGCACTTTAGCAACTTTACGAATAGCAGAGTTCGGCTTTTTTGGTGTAGTTGTATAAACACGCGTACAAACGCCACGGCGCTGCGGACAAGAAGCAAGCGCACGCGTTTTGCTTTTCTCCACTATAACTTCTCTACCTTTTCTGACTAACTGACTTATTGTAGGCATCGCTAAAATATATCTTTTTACTGTAAAAATTTTTGATTTTTGCGTTCGTAATAGTGTTTTTTTACTATTATTTTCAAAGCGCGTGCAAAGATAGTATTTTCCACAAAATTAAAAAATTATTTTCTGAAATAAGTCCTTAATTTTAAATTTAATTGCTAATGAATGCTTTTTAGATTTGTGAAACATCCCAATTAGAAAGCATTTAGTCCAATAAAAATAATAAGAAAAGTTAAGAAAAGTAATTTTATATTGAATGTAATTATGTATTTTTACAATTCAAATAACGCGGATAGCGTTTTTGAAGCATCATTGAAAAAAATCTAAAGCATTATGGACAATTCACAAAAACTATATCGCATACTTACTATTGACGGCGGTGGCGTAAAAGGTATTTTATCAGGACATATTTTAGTAGCACTTGAAGCAAAACTGAATAATTTATACGCAAAAAAATTTGGTGCGCCTCGCGCAACGCCCATTCGTGTAGCAGAATATTTTGATTTTGTGGCGGGTACAAGTACTGGTGGCATCTTAACGTGTTTATTATTGCATAGTAGTCAACCTAAACCAGAAAATGCGATTGATAAAACGGCGTGCATTCCTAATTGCATGGCTACAGATGCCGTGAATTTATACGTTGAACATTGCCAACAAATTTTTACAAAATCAATTTGGAGTAAAATTCCATTACTCAGTGGCATTTTTGGTCCTAAATTTAAAATTGTTGATTACGTAAAACTCTTAAAAAAGTATTTTAAATCAGATAGGATGAGCGATTTGACGCGTCCTTGTTTGATTGCTTCCTACGACATTGAAGCGAGACGCGCAGTTTTTTTTACGCAAGGCGATGCTGTACGAAGTTATGATTTCGATTATCCGCTAACGCAAGTTATCCGCGCTACTTCGGCTGCGCCTACATATTTTCCGCCAGAAGAAGTAAAATCACCAAATAGAAAAACGACGCCTATTCATGCCATTGACGGTGGCGTTTTCGCCAACAACCCTTCGATGTGTGCTTTTGTTGAAGCAATAAAAATGAACTTTGGTAAAACTAATTTCGATAATTTTTACATTGTTTCGTTGGGATTAGCGACCAAACAAGATTCGTATGATTTTAAGAAAGCATTAAGTTGGGGTTTAATTAAATGGATTCAGCCAATAATAAGCATCATGATGAGCGGTGTTTCTGAAACAGTGGATTATCAACTACGAAAAATTTATGATGCCATCGGTAAACCAGGTAATTATTCACGCATTGTGCCTGATTTGGGTGAAGCATCAACTTCAATTGAACTGACAACGCTCACTAATATTGTAGCACTTTCAAATGCAGGTATAGCAGGTGCACTTACCTACGACGTCAAGCTCGACCAAATTGCGCAAACTATTTTTGACAATCAGTAAAATTAAAATTTTCTGCCCTCAAGTTCACACCATTAAAAATTTAATTTGATTTAATTTTTGTAATGTAATTAATTCCAAAAAATTCAAGATATTTATTCAGAATTGAAATAGACCTGTATCTTTGTTAGGCTCGGAATTTTTGCTTGGTGCTATTTGATATAAACTAATTTCTAAAAAATATTTCTCATTTCAATTAATTCTACATTGAAAAACACAGTTCTGTGCGTCATCCTTATTAATTTAATTTTTTCACATGAATCTAAAAAAGTTTGAAGTTTGGTTTGTAACGGGCAGTCAAGACCTGTATGGCGAAGAAACACTGAAACAAGTGGCGTTGCACTCGAAAGAGATTGCAAAATCATTTGATAATGCGGCAGAAATTCCTGTTACCGTCACCTATAAACCCGTTGTAAAAAATCCTGATGAGATTTATAGAATCTGCCAAGAAGCCAATACTGATGAAAATTGTATAGGTATTGTGGCTTGGATGCACACGTTTTCACCTTCAAAAATGTGGATTAGAGGATTGAAGGCGTTGCAAAAACCGCTTTTGCATTTGCATACACAATTCA
>JAYVVO010000428.1:0-3471 GCA_043786955.1 Saprospiraceae bacterium | reverse complement strand
TTTAATTGGTTATCATTATTTGCAATAAAACTGTTTCAAAACGCGGGCAGCCAATTTATTTTGTGGCGTGTAGTCTCTCTCCATCGCGCCTTCGTGTCCCATTTTATCTGGAAACCATTTCCACCAAAAAACACCTGCGAAATATTTTTTATCTTGAAATTCACTTAATAGCGCAGCATAAGCGTTCGATTGTGCGATTTCATTTATAGTACTTGTTTTTCTGGTTTTCTCGAGTTCCCAATTTTTACCACCGCAACCATCTACGCTTAAATAACCAGCTTCCGTGAACAGAACAGGTTTATTAATTTTTTTAGAAAAAGCTTCTAATTCCGTTGCAATGGGTTTCCATTTTTGCAAAAGATTTTCAACGGTGGGTGTTTTAGAAGTATCGAGCGGAAAATAAGCATCAATGCCAATGTAATCGAGTTGATCGTAAAAAGTAACTTCTTCGTAATCGTTCCAATTAGCGGCATAAACCAATTTGCCAGAATAGATTTTTTTGATTTCAGGAATAAATTTTTTCCAAAAAGCCGGTCTAAGCCTTACAGATTTTGTAATTTCCGTGCCTACACAAAACAAGGCAATTTTTTTATCGGCAGCTAATTGCGCAAATTGCAAAATGTAATTTGAATAATCTTTTTCCCACATTTGCCACAAACTATCGTTTGCAAAAGTTAAATCGCCAATCCAACCGCGACCGACAAAAACCTGTGGCTTAAGCATCACACTCATGTTGTGAGCGTGCGCCGAATCAATTGTTGTGCTCACACCTGCAATACTTTCCCCCCACCATTGAAAATTATTATTGAAGGAAACGTGCGGATCATCGCCACGCGTAAAAGCATACGGAATGACGGCAATAAAATTTGCGCAAACATTTTCGATATCTACAAAAGCTTTTGCGGAAAATGGTTTGGGTGTAGCCACAAAGCTTAATCCATTTATTTTTTGCGCGGCTTTTAAAGGCGTTGCTTCAATTTTATTTTTGGCAGCTAAATTATTTTTTGGTGCAGAGTTACAATTAATTTTTAAAATTATGAGACCCAATAGGCAATAAAAAAAATAAACGGAGTGAGTAATGTAGGACATTTTCTAAATTAAATTTTTGTAATAGATTAAACATCATAACCCAATGCCGATTATAAAATTAGGCTTTGAAAACTTTCCGTCTGTTAAACTTGTCGCCACATCCACCCTGAAAATTTTAAATAAACCAAAACCCAGCCTGCCGAGACCAAAAGAATATTCGGTATAGTTTTTTAAATCGGGCGTGTTAAGGTAACTTACTTTTATAATTTCGGTCGCGCCTAATTTTTTAAGCAGTGGTATTTTATCGAAAATAAATCCGTTAAACAAATGCTGATAATGCGCCTCGAAATAAGAACCCGTTGTACTATATTGGTAATACGGCAATAAAAAAAACGAGGACATATAATTGTTTGCTTTACCGAAAATAGTTTGGTTACCATTAAAATGTTGGTAATCGGCAAATGTTACATTTTTAGAATTTAAGAAAGTTCCGAAAGTGGCATTAATTTCGGAAACTCCGATGAGACCTAAATTTATAGCGCGTTGCTCTATGCTGAATTTAATTTTATCATAATCTGCCCAATCAGTTTGTATCGCAAATGTTTTTTGATACGTCAGTGAAATAGTCGGCGAATTGACATCGCTCTCAATTTGTTTATGATTCGGATAGCTCGCAAATTTCTGATTAAAATTATAAACCAATCTGAGTTCAGTTTTTAAAATATTTGCTTTGTTCAACGGCAACGCATTAATATTTTCTGGCGTGTTAGTGTATAATTCATCAGCTCCTACATTGCTTTTTTGATAATTTACATTCACGTTATTTCTTTGCGCTGCTTCTACATTTGCATCAATGTAAAAACCATTTAAAAGCTCTTGCTTGTAACCAAGTTTAACAAATTTTTTATCATATAGGCGCATATAACTTTTTCCATAAAAAGCCATTTCGGCTTCGTTCACGAGGTCTGTAATCGGTTTGCTTTCATTAAATTGCTCTAATTTTGTTCCACCCGAAAAAGAAAAAGTAGCGCGGTTAAATCCGTTGAGTCTGTAACTTGAAGAAATGCTGGCGCGCAAAGTTTTTTCAGAAAAACCGTAGTTCAAGTTGGGTTCGATATTAAAAACTTTATAACCGTCTTTGTCGAGTCGCTTCGTGAAATTAATCGGCAAATTAATGGCGTATCCTTGCACAGGATTTAATTCTAAAGTTGTTATCGGCGATGAAATGCTCCAACTTAAACCTCTGAGCGAATTTCGATGATTGTAGCCTAAAAATAAATTCCCGAAAGTAAATTTATTTCGCACTCTATCCACCGAATCTTTGTAAGCAGGTGTCTCGCGCACCAATTTAATGCTATCTTTTTTGACGTAATCTTTCTTCTCTTCAACAGTTAACGGAATTGGTCGAACAGTGTTGAAAGCAGAATCGTTTTTAGCGATGATGTCATTTTTAGCTGAATATACTTCGGCGCCAAAAAAATCTTTTGCAAAATTAGGATGTAGATTATAGTTAGAAAAAATGCCAGAAAAGTTGCCTTTAATTTTTACTCCTAAAATTTTGATTTTAAAATCAACTGTCTGAGATGTTGGTCGCCAAACATCGGGTGCTTCAACGAGTACGTGCGTTTGCCGTAAAAAAAGTGTATCTAAAATCGGTTGCTGAAGCGATCTACCCGTGAGAAATAAATCTATCGCAGCGATATTCCATTGGTTATCTACGATGTAAATAAAACCACCCCACGTTGGATCTTCTTTTCTTTTTGGTATGACCTCAATTTTATTAATTGGATAACCCGCCGAATCGCGAATTGTGCCAATGAGTTTAAATTTATAGTACAGCATTGCATCGCCTGCAAGCGGCGAAAGCGTTTGTCGCGTGATGTCAATGTGTGCATCATAAAAAGTAAAATCGAAAATCTCCGCGCGATTAAATCCAAAACCATTATCGTTACCACTGACTTTTGACATTAAAAGTTCTTCTTTTTTTTTGTTTGGCAGTGCCGTATAATATTTTGAAATTGTTTCCGATAAGTACACGATGCCTTGTCCGTTACTATCCAACGAACCACCCATTGTTCCAATCTCTCGACCAAATATTTTTTTGGGTGCCGAAATAATTTTCTGAATACCTTTAATATACACATCACTCGATGAAGACTTCACTTGGTCGCGAAAGTATTTTCTTTTCTTTATCGCTTCGCGCATAATCGCATAAGCAGGATCTTCCGCGTTAGCATGAATAACAAACTCAGAAAGTTGAATTGCAGCAGGTTGCAAAATAATATTCAGCGTTATTTGATTTCCAGAATTTGAAACTGTACGCGTTGTTTTTTGATAACCTATGCTTTGAAAACTTACCGTGCTTGTTCCTTTACTAAGTTCTAAACTGTAAAAACCATCTTCGTTTGCTGTTGTACCTTTGGTTGTGCCTTGAATAATAAC
>JAYVVO010000427.1:0-3481 GCA_043786955.1 Saprospiraceae bacterium | reverse complement strand
TGAAGTATGTAGTAATTTGTTTAAACCAAAGAAAAAAGATTCAAAATATTGTTCAAGAAAATGTACATATATTGGACAATCAAATTTTGACAAGAGCGAACGAGCGTGTGAAGTGTGTAGTGCTTCGTTTAAACCACCGTATAAAACTTCAAAATATTGTTCAAGAAAATGTACAAATATTGGACGAACCAATGAATATAAAATAAATGCTCAAAAAACCTTAAATTAACCGCGTCAAAAAGAAAGTGTATAAACGACAAAATGACATTAAAACAACGCATATTTGGGCTATTTGGTGACTATGAAAAACTTATAGATACCAATAAGAACACAAACGGCAAAGGAACGTTCGAGCGATACAATGAAGTAATCGGCAATTATGTAGATACCAATGTAACGCCATTCGTTGATAATTTTGCGCAAATGCTTATTTCACCAGATGACGCATTTTTAGCAATGCTGCCGTTTTTGGAAGCACAGGCAGGAATGATTGACAGCGCATTTTTAAGCGTAGGAAATACAGAACAGTCGCGCCGACGCATCGTAAAGTATATTGCCGATATTAACGCCGTAAAAGGAACAAAACGCGCATACAAAATTCTTTTTCAATTAATTTACAACAACTTTACCGACCTACAAATTACGTTCGACGAACAATTTACGGAGTATGCTTACGACACAACTATTTCAGCCGATACAGGCATAATGTGGGATATAAACGGCACAACAAAATCATGTATAAATTATTGCACTCCATACGCTATAAATCTATTCACTTCGCAAAATATAAACTTATTATCAGACGGTACAAATATTTTATCAGACGGCACGAACACGCTTACTGACAATCAAACAACTGCAATTTTAGCAGCAGATTTATCAGACTTTGTAAGATCTATTGTTGATTACAACAACCCGATTGATGCGCGTTGCGTAGGGGTATATTTTAATACAAGAAAAATTTACTAAAAATAAAAAAACAAAATGGCACAGCGCAGGAGTTATGAATTTCAACATCTTTTAGTTTCCGAACAAATTAACAATGCGGAATTAGCAATTTCACCGCAGGGTGTTTATTGTGGGTTTGATTTAAAGCCTAATACCGATGGTTCGTTAACTATAATTTTAACGCCAGATTATTCGCTACAAAAAAATGATGTAGGCTCGTTGGTTAGTGTTCTAAAAATGCCAAACGGTGTTATAGTGGAACAAACAGATGATATTGTACTACCGATAAGCGCACCTGCGTCAAGTTATTCACGCATTGATGCCGTTGTATGTAATCATACATTTTTAGAAGTGCATGGCGGTCAAGAAGCCGTTTATTCTATTTTAGAAGGTGCATATTCTATTGTGGGCGATATTGTTACAGGTGGTTCATACAATCTGCCAACGTTACAATCAGCAGACTTACAAAATCAAATGATTATAGGCTATTTGTATGTAGGTGTAGGTAGCACACCAGCAACATGGCGTTACTTTAAAAACGAAATACCAAGCGCAGGCAGCAAACCTATAACCAATAAAATTAATCGTTTTACGGCGATGCAGTGCGCAGGGTTTCCAACAACAAGCGTTACGGTATTACCCAACACACAGGGCAAATTAGATATACCGCGAACAGGCAACATTTTTTATTTAACCTACACGCCAAGCAATTTAGACCAAATTAAATGGTTGCCAGATTTTAGAGACAATCCTAATTTTTCCAGACAAAAGGGCGCAACGATTACGCTCATAATGGACGACACGTTTATTTTTGAAGACACAACAAATCAATCGTTAACCGCACCACATGGTTACAAACCAATTAAAACAAGTATTGGCGCAGGGTTTAATGTTACGGACGGCGATGTAAGCACAATTCAAGTAACTAATAGTGGCTCAATAACTTTGATTGAAGAAGAAACGCAGTGGCGCGTTATATCAATGATAGATGAAATTTCACACCCAAATCGTTTAGCGCGCATTTTAATTGAGAGCATTTCAAAGCTAAAAATGGATGTGCTAAATATTATTAAAACAAACGAGACTAATCCGTATTCTGTTATTCGCCAAGTTGGTACAACAACAATAGACGGCAACGGCAATTTAGTTTTATCGCCCAACGGTCAACTTTTCTACGTTGATACAATGGCAACAATTACAGGCGTTTTAAGAAGTAGCTCGGCAGGAACAGTAAATTTAAAAGAAGGTGATATTGTAACGATTAAATTCATTTCAGACGGCGCAATTTTACAAAGTAGTTTATCACCAGCGAGTTCACAATTTATTGCCATTGACGCTACGAACGGACAGAACACCATTGCAATAAAAGCAAATGATACCGTTGTGTTTGAGCAATCAATAAATGGTGTGTTGATTACAAATTATCCAAAACGTATCGTTTGGCAAAGAACAGTAAATCCAAATCAAACGCCATTTGTAGATTCTACGAACATATCGTTTAGTTTTTCAAATGGATTTTTATATTTAAAAGGAACATTCAGATTAGTTGCAGCAAGCGCAGTAAACGAGCCAGCATTAATAAAAATGTTTGATTTCCCAACAAATTCACTCACTGAAACGTATAAACTTGTAATTCAAAATGTTTTAGACAGCCGTTATTCGCAAGGGTTCTGGGGTTCAAGTAGCGCAGGTATAAATTTGCGTTGTGTAATTAACACGCAAGGCTTTTTTGTACCGCACGACCAATTTAACGGAACGGCAATCGGCTACCAAGATTTTTCAGTGGATGGAATGATTTTTTCTATTTCTTAATATTTTCTCGAAGTAAACCAAACCATTAATTAACCCTAAAACTAAAGGCGCAATATTGCTATTGCGCCTTATTTCACTAAAACTTGTCTTCGATGCTTTTGTCTATGATTCCACAGCATAGAACAGGAATGTTTTTAAAATCGGCGCAATCCATTTCACCGTCGTACTCTAAAAAGAGTGTGCGAATTTCATCATGCGCAATACAATCTACAATCCCTTTAATTTGACAAATTTTAAAAACCGATTCGTTTGTCAAATTGTTGTTAAATTTCATTTTAAACACGTACCGCGTTGGAGTGTTGCACTCAAAACCTTCTATGCCTAATTCGGCAAGTTCATTTAAAACACTTTCTAAGTCATCGTTAACGATAACGGTTGTTGTTTTTAATTCTTTACGCGCCAGCACTTGCGGGGAATTGTAAATAAATGCAGGTGCAGGTGTAAAAACGGTTGTCGGTGAAAACTCTTCTTTGAAATCAGTGAACATACTAAGGATTTTTTTTGATTTAATAATAACTACTATACTCAAATAACGTGCCTACAAAAAAAAAGTTGTTTATTTTAGGATATTATTTTATTATTGTGTACATTTGTGCCAAGATTTAGTTTAAACAATGAAAAATAAAGGAAAGAAAAAGATTTAAGTACAGCAATATGAATAAAATAGCTCAATTATGTTGTTTATCATGCGGTGTTTCATTTAAAACATACAATAAAGAAG
>JAYVVO010000426.1:0-3515 GCA_043786955.1 Saprospiraceae bacterium | reverse complement strand
CATTAAATGTCAAAAGTTTTTGAGCTAAAATATTTTCGTTTTCTAAAATAACTTTAACAGCTTCATTCGCCATGAAAGTGCCAATTGTTTGCGTCACTATATTATATGCGCCTAAAATATTACAGTCTTGAACCACATTTTGTGCGTCGTTTTCTGGGAATAAACACCGGAGTGTAGCACCTGTATTTTTAAAATTAAACACAGTCACATGACCTTCGGTTTGGTGAATAGCACCGTAAACTAAAGTTTTTTTTGCCAAAATACAGGCGTCGTTTATAATGTATCGCGTTTCAAAATTATCTGTTGCATCAATAACTACGTCAGCAACGGTTATAAAATCTAAAATATTTTGTGCAGTTGTGCGCGTATCAAAGCACGTAATTTTTAAATTCGGGTTAAGTCGTTCGAGCCGATTTTGCGCCGCTTGCGATTTTTTTTTGCCAATATCTTTATAACTAAATAGAGTTTGCCGATGCAAGTTCGACTCACTCACCCTGTCAAAATCTATACAAATTAATTCACCGACGCCGCTACCTGCTAAACTAATAGCACAAGGCGAGCCCAAACCACCGAGACCAATTAATACAATTTTTGATTTCTGTAATTTTTTTAAACCTTCGATTCCGATAAAAGAGATCAGCGCGTGGTTTTTATTATACATAAAAAATCTTTTTTTAGTAGCTTTAAAAATAATTTTAGAAAATTTTATTGAAAAAAATTAAAAAAAATGATTCAAAAAAATGATTCAAAAAAATAAGATTTAAGCCGCTTTTCAAAATATTAATAAAAAAATGGGAAAAAGTATAATGAAATATTTTTACGCATCTAATTTTATTTTTAAACTAATTTTTAAAATTTAAATAAGGTTTTATTAAAGGCATCAAATAATATTCTGAAATTAGTTTTTTTAGATATTTAATGTTTGCAATTTTGCAATCAAATAAACGTTTTTTTCTAATTAAAATCGTTACTCAGATTTGTATGATGAACTATTATTTTAAACCTTTTGTTAATTCGAGTGTAAAAAGTCAAACCACTAATTTATATTTAATTAACAAATAGAATTTTTTTTACGCCTAACTTTGTTACATAATCAATCATTCACAACAATCATATTTAATCTTCTAAAGCATGGGACCATCATCTGACTTTCTTCTTCTTTCACTACTTGCTATTTGTGTCGCTCTAATGAGTATCGCAAAACGAGAAAAAGTAAAAGATTAAAACACAAAATTATTTCTATTTTGGTATTTAAGTGTGTTACCGTAATTAAATTTGTGCGAACAATTTTGATTTATTAAACTAATGTCTAAAAATATTAAAATTCGAGCAGCAACACTTGCCGATTTATCAGACGTTCATGCTTTGGTGAATGAACTGGCTGTTTTTGAAAAGTCGCCCGAATCGCACACAGCGACAGTAGCAGATTACGAAGCAGATTTTTTAGAAAAAATTTTTGAATCGCACGTAGCTATTGATACTGATACTAATAAAATTATTGGAATGATTTTGTATTACATGGCGTATTCGACGTGGCGCGGAAAAATGTTGTATCTCGAAGATTTTGTCGTGACTGAGTCCTACCGAAAATTCGGCGTTGGTCAAATGCTTTTCGATACTTTTTTGCAAGTCGCGCGCGACAAAAAATGTGTTTTAACCAAATGGCAAGTGCTCGATTGGAACAAACCTGCTATTTATTTCTATAAAAAAAACAAAGCCATTATTGAAGACGAATGGTATAACGGTAAAATATTTTTGACAGAAACGAATTAATGGAAAAAGAATATTACCGCGCTTACTACGCACTTGAAAGAAATCATTGGTGGTTTAAAGGGCGCCAAAAAATATTAGAAACACAAATCATTAAAACTTTCCCAAATCGAACCGACCTTAAAATTTTAAATGCAGGTTGCGCAACGGGTTTCAGTTCTGAATGGTTGATGCAGTTTGGTGAAGTAGTTTCATTAGAATACGACCCCGAATGTTACGCTTTTACACGCGACGTTGTCAAAATTTCTATCGTTCAAGGTTCAATTTTAGAACTTCCCTTTAAGGATAAACAATTCGATTTAGTCGTTGCTTTCGACGTTATTGAACATGTTGATAATGATGTTTTGGCAGTTCAAGAAATGTGTCGAGTTTGTAAGATGAGCGGCTATGTTTTTGTTTCTGTGCCAGCATATCTATTTTTATGGTCGCAACACGATGAAATTAATCACCATTTTAGACGATATACAAAAAATACACTCCGCAAAGTTTTTAACAAATCTGACCTAACGCCCATTTTTGAATCCTATTTTAATACTTTTTTATTCTTGCCTATTGCTTTCGTTCGGGTTATGCTTAATTTTTTCCGAAAATTTAAAAAGCAAGATGCTTCTAAAATTAATGAAAATGCGCCATCCGATTTAGAGATCGGCTCAAACAAAATATTGAGCACTATTCTTTATCGTATTTTTGCGGGCGAAAATTTTTTATTAAAACTAAGATTACGCTTGCCATTTGGTGTTTCAATTATGGCAATGTATAAAAATAAAACCATAGCGAAGCACGCATAGTTTAGGCGGTTAAAAATTGAATAATTCGTTTAACCACATCTGGATTTTTTGCCAATCTATAATGTCCGTAACCTTCCGAAATAATTAAATGCGCTTTTTTCCAGTGCGCAATAATATTTTTTGCTACGGAAACAGGCGTAACATCATCCGTTGAATCTTGAATAATTAGTAATTTTTCAACAGAAACAGACCCTTCGGAAAGTGCGGGGTCGAATTTTTTGAGATCGGGATATTGCGATAAAATTTTTGAAATTACCGACTGTTTTAATCGCGCAGAAATTTTAATTCTGTTTAAAAAACCTTCTAAAATAGTTTGTGGTTTTGGTGGAACTGCCATGAAAGCCATTCGGATTGGAGTATATTTTTGCGCGTAAAATTGTATGGCGTACATACTACACGCGCAACCAAAAGAATGTGCAATAATACCGCAAACATTATTTTGCTTCAATAATTCACTAATGACAAAAGCATTTTGTGGCAGTGAACACGTTTTTCCACTCGATTCACCATGTGCGGGCGCATCGAATGCTAAAACAGAAAATCCAAAAGTATTTAAAGGTTTAACAAACATTCGCAATGCTGTTCCGCGCGATTCCCAACCGTGCGCTAACAAAATCGTTTTTTCAAAATTTCCCCACTGATAGGTCATTATCGTATTGTTTTCGATAGTGACAATCTTTTTTTCAGCACTGTCAATTACTGCATCTGTTCGGGTATGAACTGCGCGAATGCGTGGCGTTGTAAATAGTGTTAATGCAAAATTGACGGCTATTTTTGGCGCAGCTAAACCGACCGTAGAAAAGTAAAAATTTAAAAAACGCATCAACGATTGTGAAATCGGTTTAACGGTTTCAATTTTAGAATCTTTATACTCCGAGTTCAGGTATTCTATTTTAGGGTCGTCCATAGTTTTTAAAATTAAAATTCCATTTAACAAAGGTGGAATGTTTTTAAAGA
>JAYVVO010000425.1:0-9876 GCA_043786955.1 Saprospiraceae bacterium | reverse complement strand
ACTTCAACTTCATGGATTAATTTTCAATTTTATTTCTTCGTTTTAATCTCAATCTCATCATAAATCATACTCATAGGGAAA
Source organism: Saprospiraceae bacterium (assembly GCA_043786955.1). Classification (GTDB taxonomy): domain Bacteria; phylum Bacteroidota; class Bacteroidia; order Chitinophagales; family Saprospiraceae; genus JAAFJT01. Next base: position 9,795 of record JAYVVO010000425.1, on the reverse strand, counting down.
TCAAAACCAATTGATTTTAGAATCACAGATTCAGATAAACCAGAATACTCTTCCTCTCTCCATAAATTCGGTTCTTCTCTAAAGTTTGTTTTTACATGGTATTTTTTGGTGTCAACGGTTACATATTCTTTCAGAGATGAGAATGTCTTGTAAATGGTAAACTTGTCGGTTAAATCGTAACGGCGAGTACTACGAGATAATACCTCAAAAATTAAAACAGGATTTATTATAAAATCATCTCCGTCATTCAAATAAACGGGTTGTTCGGCAACTACAATTATATCAGGATAGAGTGAAGTATTCATTTTTATTGAATAAACCATTTGTTGTGCACCTGTAACTCGATATTTTTTGTTTAATTGTCTGAAATGTATTTTTAATTCAGTTCCAATATTTAATACAATAAAATTGTGTGGTCCTTTTGCCATAGGGAGTTTAATTATTTGTCCATCATAGTATTCGTGTAAATCTTTTGAGTTTTCTTCTTTCCGTAAATATTCAGCAAGCGTGAAGAGACGTGGTTCTTTTTTAGGTGGGTCTAAAACTGCCAGCGGATTGGAATATGCAACAGCATTATTTGCCATAAAGTAAGATTTTAAACAAATCTAAAGAAAAAAAACCAATTTTCAAATGCAATTATCTTTTCAAACAAATATTCTTCAACACCATAAACTGCGGTCCCGCTTTCCAATCTGTTTTAGATTTTAAGAATGAAGGTGCAACTGAAAAATTACCCAGAACAATATCGGGTTTGCCATCGCCGTCCATATCGCCAACATCCATCGTTATCCATCTTCCGACGTTTGTTTTACTCAGTGCGTGTGGCTCAAAATTATTATTTCCTTTGTTTACGAAATAAATAAATCCTTCGTTCGGATTGTTTTCATAGTCCGCAAAAAAAGAAATAACAGCTAAATCTTTTTTTCCATCGCCGTCGAAATCGGCAGCGAGAACTTTAAACGCGCCATTTATTGGATAGAAGTACGATTGTTTAAAATTATTCTGACCATCATTCAAATACACATAGACACCATGAAATGGCTTCAAAATTTTTGAATAATCGGCGTTGTCGCCACAAGTGTAAACTATATCGAGATGTCCATCATTGTTTATATCGGCTAAATCGAACGAAGAAGAACCCCATTGTGGTTGAAAACTCAGTAGTACCGTTTCTTCGAATTTACCGCCACCTTTGTTCGTAAATAAACTTATCTCTTCATTGCCTTGCGCAAAAAGTACCCAAATGTCGGGTAAACCGTCGTTGTTGTAATCGTTTATAATAATTTTGAGTGCACCTGGTTGATACTTAAGTTGATGTCTCTCAAATTTATTATTCCCTTTATTTTCCAACCAGCTCAACGCACCGTTTAAATGCCCGAACTCACAAACTACATAATCTATTCGACCATCTTTATTTAAATCGGCAGCGAGAATTTGAACTGGGCGCATCAAACTATCCATAAGTGGTTTAGTTGATAAAATTTTTTTGCCTGAAGCAGATATATTAATCTCTTGAATTTTTCCAAATTTTCCATTATTTGGATTTAAAACGCCCGTGTTACAAGCAATAATTTTATTTTTTAAAAAACTGATATCCGTTATTGGTCCACCTGTACCAATGGTATCTTTTAATTTTAAATCAGACGTGTAAGTTGCGATAAATTTATTGAAAACATCGCCCGTTAAAATTTTTCTCTGCTTTTCAGAACTATCAATTTTAATCATGCAGGTAACCGGTGGTTTTGGCGAAATCTTATCAGGCATCGAGACGCTAAAAAATTTATCGCCGTCGTCCAGTAACGTTGCACGTTTCGGAACGGGTAAAATATCGGGTGAAGACGCGATGTAATAATCAATGATATTTTGCCACTCATCGTTTGTTAGTTGTGGCTCTTTAGGATAATAATTTTTTGCCAATAACGGATCGTTGAGCGAATGCGGATAATTAATTCCTTTGTATTTAAAAATGCCAAGCCTCGGACCCATGTACGGCAATTCACCTTCTTCCCAAACTCTTTTTGTCAGAAGAGTTGGATCGGGTGCTAAATGACAACCTACACAATACATAGCAGCTAATGCTTTTCCTTTTTGTATTGAGATATCGGGAATTAATTTTGCGTTGGTTTTTGGTGTATTTACATTTTTACAAGACGTGCTAAAAAAAATTAAGCAAAATAAATTCACTGCAATTAAAAAGCAGTGAACTGTGAATTTGCAAAAATTTTCAAACTTGGGTGTTAAAATCATTCTTAGTTTTGTTTTAAATTTTAATTATGAGGTGCTACTCACGTATTTTTTCAAAATACTCCGCGCTAATGCGACTTTATGTACTTCATCTGCACCATCGTATATGCGCGCGCCGCGTTCGTGCATGTACCAAAATGATAAAAGAAAATCGCTCGTTGTGCCCGCCGCACCGTGCGTTTGAATAGCGCGATCAATAACGCGCAAAAACATATTTGCAACATAAAACTTAATTGCCGAAATTTGATCACGGGCCGCGGAAGCACCAAGTAAATCAATAGTGCGTGCAGTATTTAAAACTAATAATCGCGACGCATCAATTTCTGCGCGACTTTCAGCAATAAAGCCTTGAATAAATTGTTTATCGCCCAATGTAGAAGTTGCGTCAATTTCGCGCGAAGCGGCGCGCTTACACATCATATCGAATGCCCGCTCTGCAATACCAATGAAACGCATACAGTGATGAATACGGCCAGGCCCGAGGCGTTCTTGTGCCAATAAAAATCCTTCGCTTTCATTGCCGATGAGATTTTCAATCGGCACACGCACATTATTATATCGCACTTCGCTGTGGCTTAACCACGAATCGCCTGAATGTCCCATGATTGGAATATTTCTAACTATCTCAAAACCTGGCGTATTTGTCGGAACAACTATTTGGCTCGCGCGTTTGTGCGGTGCAGCTTCTGGATTTGTTATTGCCATCACAACCGCAAACGCGGCACCATCTGCAGCCGTTGTAAACCATTTATGACCATTAATGACGTAAAAATTACCCTCTCGAACTGCCGTTGTTGCCATGCGCGTCGGATTGGATCCAGCGAATTCGGGCTCCGTCATTGAAAAACAACTGCGTATTTCGCCTTGTAATAGTGGATGTAAATATTTTTTTTTCAATTGTTCAGATGCGTATTTCATCATCAATTCTGTATTTCCAATATCGGGCGATTGACAACCAAAAACAAAATGACCAAACGGTGTTGTACCTAAAATTTCACTCACTCGACCAAATTCGCACAATGTTAAACCGTGTCCGCCGTCTTCCATCGGTAAATGCAAACCCCACAAACCTACTGCTTTTACTAATTTTCTTTTTTGATGCAAGACGGGTTCAATGATAGAAAAATTTCCGATGAGATTTTCGGTTGTTTCTAATGGATATAATTCTTGCTCAACAAAAGCGCGCACGCGCTGAATGAGTTCGACCGTTTTTTCTGTGTCGAAAATGTTTGCGAGCGTTGAATGAACTGTTGACTTCATAATTCCTTTTACTTTTTATCTTGTTTATTTTGATAAATTTTAAATTCGCCAAAAACTATAATTAAAAAAGAGGCAATGAGTACAACTGTTACGAGTTGCCAAAAAACATTTCCGTAACTGGGCGCAAAAACTTCTTGTAAAATTTTTAAAGTGAGCACACCTAAAATAGACCAAATGCCGTATCTTGTTTCGGTTAATCCTTCTGGCGCTATGGAAAAATATTTATGTGGATTCAAACGCCTATCTAAGTAAGCAAAAAATCGATCTTGCAAAAATCCAATTAAAACAATAACTATAAGCGCAGCAAAAACTTTATCAATTTGACCTTGCTTGCCTTTCAAATAGATGAGGGATCCAATTCCGCGTGTGCGGTTAAGAAGTTCTGCAATAATAATATACGTCCATGAAATGGCAGTGAGTACGCGAATATCATCTAATAAGCTTGAAAAAACAGACGGCACATAAGCAGACTTAATTGTTTGCCATTTCGATGCGCCGAGGGTGAACACTGCCGTTTTGTAAACATCTTCTACGCCGTCAATACGCGTTACAATCACAGGTAGTAAATACACTAAAATGCCAAAAGCCAAAAAAGCAATTTTCATTTCGTCATTAATACCAAACCAAATAATAAACAAACCTGTTAGTGCCGAAAGTGGTAAATAACGTAGCGCGTCAATAATTCGGCTGAACAAACCTCGAAATAATGGAAATAATCCAACAGCAAAACCAATCGGTAGTGCAATAAGTAATGCCCAAAAATACCCTTTTAAATTCAACCACAAAGAATAACCTGTATTCGAAATCAGTTCATCTTTATTTATGAGTTCGCCATAACTCGTTATAACGTTTAAAGGGGTTGGAATAATCGGATATGCTTTTCTGAAAACGGTGGCGTGTGCAAAAGCTAAAGAATCAGCATGCGCTAAACTATCGCGATTCAAATTTTCCACATCCAATCGCGTTTCGTAATTATTCAGAACGGGTACTTTTATGGATGATGCTTCCGCAAAAAACCACCACACTAAAATAAAAATGGCGACTCCCACTAATGATAAAATGAGATTTTGAATACCCACTGGTTTTTTTCCTAAATCGAATAAACTCATACGCTTTTGAGATGTGATTAAAGCGAAGCGAAAGTACAGATAAAAATGAAAGAATTAAAAAATGAAGGAGTTAAAAATGAAAAAAGGATTTTTCCCTTTGGAGCATTTAACTTTTGAAAATAAAATATTTCTATTCAGGGCATTTATTAAGCGAAGCATCCACTTCATCCACAGTCCAAAGTTTTTCTTTATTTCCCCATTCTGAACCGATGTAATTTAAAATATTAGTTACTTCAAAAGAAGAAAATTGATTCAACGCGGGCATATTCTGAACATTGTAAGGTTTTCCATTTACGTTAATAGTGCCTTTTAATCCGTGTCGGATAATGCACGGTAATTCAGAACGATGCAAATTTATATAATCAGCTTGCGCTAACGGTGGAACGAGACTCATTAAACCTGTACCATTTTCATTGTGGCAATTGGCGCAATAAGTCAAATATAAACCGCGACCTTGTTTGTAAGGTGTTTCGCCAGTGCCACCACAATCACTATACATTATGCCTATGACAGCAACGCAAAAAACTAAAACTATTGATCGGTTTATATTAGACATCTTTTTGAATTTTATGCAAAGATAAAATTCAAAAATGAATAATTGAAGTTGATTTGTTTGTTTAGATTGAATGTACTCAACTAATCACCTTCCTCAAAATATTTAATTTTATTGCTAAAATTAGACTTGCAAGTTTCACTCATAAGGCTATTTTTTGGGCTTAAATAGTTTCTTTCAATCTTTTCAGGCTTTTGAGAGTGCGTAAAGCTGGTTTTAAAACTAACTTTCAAATTGTTTAGAAGTGGAATAATTTTTTCCAAAACGGTTTCCGAAGGGACTTGAATTAATATTTCTGTCATAGTTATTTTCTTTAGTTGATTATTGAGCAAATATTGAAATTTTTTACGTTCTTTTATAACGCAAGTTACTCCTTTTTATTTAATTCGATGGTTTTTTTTATGTCATCAATATCTAATTCCACAATAAGGATATTGTTCTTCCTTCGCTTTACTATCAATATGTTCTTTGATAATTTATTTTGTTGGGGTTTTGGGCAGAAAGGAAAAAAGAAATGCCACACAAAAAAAGTAAGGGTAAAATCTTATTCGTAAAATTGGTTTAACTGATTTGCGAATTGTATTTTGAGTAAGTCTTATTTTCTTAACAAAATAGAAACGTAGAATGTGTTGTAAAAGTATTGAGATTGTTTAATTAATATTTTTCAACTTTTGCTTATCTTGCCTTCTCATTTTTAAAAACTTTAACAGTCTAAATTAATTCTGCTATGAAAGCTTATAAACTCGAAATAAAAACAATCGTTTTTGCCGTTGCCATATTGAGTATTGTCATTTTCTCGGCGGCACTATTTATGCTCCACATGGTTGAAACCGAAAAATTAGGCGAACTCTTAATGCACTACGGTTTTCTCATTGCGCCTATAACTTTTTTGTGGGTCTGGTTGGAAAAATCTCTTTGGCATTACAAGTTTTTGCAAGCCATGCGCAAAACATTTAACATCGCACCCGATATACGTGGACGTTGGGAAGGAATAGTTCATAGTTCAATCAGCGTTGAGCCACATAAATTTGTCGTTGAAGTAATTCAATCACTCACCACTTTGCGTGTTCATGCGTATTCCACTATTGGGACTTCAAAAAGTATTTTGGTTGATATTGCAGCCGATGACCACGAAAACCAATTCACACTTTGCTTTTATTGGCAAGGAGAAATGCCGACGGAAGTTCAAAACAAAAAACTCATTCAAAGATTTAACGGTTATACACTTTTAACGCTGAATGATTACGATAAACCTAAAACTTTTAAAGGCACCTATTTCACAGATGTGCAACCCGAACAAACACATGGAACCATCGAACTGAGTTGGGTGTCGCTCGATTTGAAACACAAGTTGGAATAAATAGATTGATTACCTTTTCTCTACTAAAACTCAATCAAAAAATGAATGAATATTCACAATACGGATTAAGTAAGGGAATCAAAAATTTTGCGCAGTTACTTCGATATTCGCATTAAAGGCAACGGCATAGTTATGCTAGAAAGCTTGAAAGAAAAAATTTTTCAAACTTTCTTCACCACCAAGCCAATGGGTTCAGGCACAAGTTTGAGTTTATCGCTCGCGCATGACATCATTACGAAAGGGCATAGTGGCAAATTAAAAGTGGAAAGCGTGGAAGGTGAAGGCAGTGAGTTTGTGATTGGTTTAACTTTTTAAATTGGTAAAAATAATAATTGATTTCGTTTTGTTACAAAAAATGCTTACATTTGGTATCGCTTTATGTAAATACACTTATGTACAATAGAAATTTCCTCCGAGAGCTTCAAGTTTGGCGCGATTCAAACAACCGAAAACCACTGTTGCTGCGTGGTGCGCGACAAGTCGGTAAAACGACAGTGGTTAAAATGTTTTCGGCTGAATACGCTCAATATATTTACCTAAATTTAGAGCGCAAAGAAGATGCTACTATTTTTCAAAACTACACGCGTTTTTCGACTTTAGTGGAAGCGATTTTCTTTTTAAAGGATAAAGATATTCATAAACACTGCACGCTGATTTTCATTGATGAAATTCAGGAAGTACCCGCTGCCATCAATTTATTGCGCTATTTTTATGAAGATTTTCCACATCTACACATTATTGCAGCGGGCTCTTTACTTGAAGCCACTTTATCGGAAAATACGACAATGCCTGTTGGTAGAGTTGAATATAAAGTGCTTCGACCCATGTCATTCAGTGAGTTTTTAGAAGCGATGGGAGAAAACGCAACACGCGTTCAGTATAATACAATACCCCGAGCCGATTATGCGCACGAAAAATTGCTGCAACTGTTCCAAACCTATACGCTCATCGGTGGAATGCCCGAAATTGTGAAACACTATGTCGAAAATAAAAATCTCACAGCACTGCAACCTATTTATGAATCGCTTTTAGTGGCGTACATGAACGATGTAGAAAAATATGCGCGCAACAGCAGCATGGTGCAAGTCATTCGGCATGTGATTAGAAGTATGAGCGTTGAAGCAGGTAATCGCATCAAATTTCAAAATTTTGGGCAATCAAATTACGGCAGTAGAGAAGTAGGAGAAGCGATTCGAACTATTGAAAAAGCGCTTTTGTTGTATTTGGTGTATCCATGCAATTCTACTACATTGCCGCTATTTCCCGACAAGAAAAAATCGCCGCGCTTGCAATTATTGGATACAGGTTTGATGAATCATTTGGCTGGTATTCAAAAAGAAATTATCGGTACGCCGTTATTAGAAAATGCGTACAATGGCAAAGTAGCTGAACATATTGTCGGTCAAGAATTGCTTTCGGCGCAATACAATGTGTTGAGTGAATTGCATTTCTGGACGCGCGAAAAAAAAGATGCGACTGCTGAAGTAGATTACGTGCTTGTATTTAATGGCAGGTTGATACCCGTTGAAGTAAAATCGGGTGCAACGGGTCGCTTGCGCTCGCTGCTGAGTTTTATGGATGCAACGACTGAACATTTAGCCGTCAGAATATATTCTGGACAATTAGAAATCAATACACTGACAACACCGAATGGAAAAACCTTTTATTTATTGAATTTACCATTGTATTTGGCAGGACAAATTGATAAATATTTAGCATGGCTCGATGCCAAATATCCTTCACAAACTTAAATTGAAAAGAATGAAACCGTTAGTTAAAATGTTTTTGCTTCTGCTGTTGCCTGTTGTCGCAATGGGGCAAAACTTTAATGTTGACAGCCTAAAGAATGCTTTGAAAACAGCACCCACTGATTCTGTAGCTTTTAATCTAAACATTCAATTGGATGACTACTACAAAGAGCGGAATCGAGATACTGCGCTTTATTATCTTGAGAAGTGTTTCGTACTCGCTCTGAGAAATAATAAAAAACTTGATGAAGCATTGGTTTTATCATTTAAAGGATACCAATTTATGCACTTGGGGAAATTGCCTGAATCCTATCAATGCATTTCGCAGGCGTTAAATATTGCTGAAAACGCTCAAAACGATAGTAAAACATTTGGATTGATTCCTATATTTAACCCAAATTGGACACCGCATCAAATTAGACTATCTATTCTTTCTACTGTACTACATTTTTACGGACACTTGTTAGGTAGAATGGGAAAAACAGATCAACAGATTATTCATTATAATGAATCAATAAAGATTTCCGAATCAATTGGAGACTCTGCCGAAGTTGGAGTAATATTTATGAATCTCGGTTCAACCTATTATAAACTTGGCAAATTGGATTCTGCTTTGTTATTGGAACAAAGTGCTGAGAACATTTTAAGACAAACAAACCAAAAGACTTATTTAGGTATGGTATATAATAACCTCGGGAAAATTTATTTGAAGCAAAAGAAAAATGTACTGGCAGTTCAATATTTTCATAAAGGAATTGAGTCGGCTATAGAACAGAAGAATGAGGCAACTTTAGGTACTCTTTATTCATCATTGACAAAATTTTATCTGAAATCAGAAAAGAACGGAGATTCGAGTTTGTATTACGCTGTAAAAACTTTAGGTTTTTTAGAATCAATGGGTTCTAATGATTTGGCTGATATTTATTCTGAATTATCTGACAGTTACGCATTGCATAATAATCCTGATAGTGCTTTTAAATATAAAAAACTGGCTTTTAACAGTTTAGATAGCGCTACTAAATCCAGAATTGAAAGTTTAACAAAAGCGCAATCCTTGGCATTTGATGACCAGTTAAAGTTAAAAGCAATAGAAAAAGAACACGCAGATGCACAAAATAAAATACGCACAATAGCACTGCTTGCAGGTCTGGGCATTATGTTTTTAGTTGGTTTTTTGCTTTATAGAAATAATAGGCAGAAGCAAAAGGCGAATGAACTCCTTCAAAAACAAAAAGAAGAAATTGAAAAGCAAAAAGCCATAGTTGAATCAACTTTAAAAGAACTCAAAGCCACGCAATCACAACTCATACAATCCGAAAAACTCGCGAGTCTCGGCGAACTCACGGCAGGAATTGCGCACGAAATTCAAAATCCACTCAACTTCGTTAATAATTTTGCTGAGTTGAGTGTGGATTTAGCAAAAGATATAAATTCAGAAATTCGTAAACCTGAAATGGATAAAGAATATCTTGAAGAATTATTGACCGACTTAACGCACAATCAAGAAAAAATAAATTTACA
>JAYVVO010000424.1:0-3540 GCA_043786955.1 Saprospiraceae bacterium | reverse complement strand
GGATCCAAATCGTCCGCGCGATCCAAATAGACCGAGCGATAGAAATGTGGATCCGAATCGTCCGCGCGATCCGAATCGTCCGCAAGATCCTAATCGCCCACGTGATCCAAATCGTCCGTTAGATCCAAATCGTCCACGCGATCCCAATAGACCAAGTGGCGATAGAAACGTTGATCCGAATCGTCAGCCACAAAATCGCACGAACGATCCAAATCGTCCACGCGATCCGAATCGTCCGCAGGATCCGAACCGTCCACGCGATCCGAACAGACCGAACGATCCAAATCGTCAGCCGCATAATCGTACGAATGATCCGAACCGTCCGCAAACGGGGGGTGGCGTAAACAATCCATCGAATCCAACTCCGCCACCAAGTAGTACGGGGACAAGTAATGCTGATCGTTTAAAACGTAAACGTTTACCGAGCGATATTAGACCCCCACAAACGGGAACTGGCACAGGCAACAACAATAATAGCAACTCAAATAATCGTCCTTACGATAATAGGTCTAATTCAAATAGCAATAATAGAGGACCATCAACAGGTGGCAGCAATCGTCCGCCGTTAAAACCAGACGTACCACAAGAAATTTCGCAACAACAAATTGAGGCGAAAATTAAAGAAACGATGGCGCGCCTTAATATTGGCGGAAAAAATAAAGGACAAAAAATTCGTCGCGACAAACGCGAACGAATGCGCGAAAAAGAAGAGCAACGCCAACAAGATTCAACGAGCAATAAACTCCAAGTTACGGAATTTATTTCGGTATCAGAATTGGCGAGCTTGCTCGACATACCTGCAACAAAAATTATCACAACCTGTATGGGTCTCGGTATTTACGTATCCATCAATCAGCGTTTAGATGCCGAATTGATTGACGTAATTGCGGGCGAATACGATAGAGAAGTAGAATTTATATCAGCGGAAGAACAAATTGGTTCTGATATTGTAGAGCCGCCAGACGATCCAGAAAATTTATTGCCGCGCGCGCCAATTGTTACTGTAATGGGTCACGTTGACCATGGTAAAACCTCTTTACTCGATTATATCCGTAAAGCAACCGTTGCTTCAGGTGAGGCAGGTGGAATTACGCAGCATATTGGTGCCTACGAAGTTAAATTGAAAGACGATAAAAAAGTTACTTTCTTAGATACACCCGGTCACGAAGCGTTCACAGCAATGCGTGCGCGTGGTGCGAAAGTTACGGATGTAGCTGTAATTATAATTGCTGCCGACGATAATATCATGCCGCAAACTAAAGAGGCAATTAGTCACGCGCAAGCAGCCGCATTGCCAATTGTTTTTGCTATCAACAAAATTGATAAGCCTGGTGCCGATCCAGAACGTATTAAAAACGAACTGGCGCAAATGAATTTGTTGGTTGAAGAATGGGGGGGTAAATACCAATCGCAAGATATTTCGGCAAAAACAGGCGCAGGTATTGAGCAATTACTTGAAAAAATATTACTCGAAGCAGATATTTTAGAATTAAAAGCTAATCCAAATCGTCGCGCTTCAGGTACAGTGATTGAAGCCTCGCTTGATAAAGGACGTGGTTACGTGACGAAAATGTTAGTTCAAAACGGAACATTGAATCAAGGTGACGTTATTATTGCTGGTGAATATTCCGGTAAAATTAAAGCGATGTTTAACGAGCGCGGTAAAAAAGTACAGCACTCTTTACCTGCTTCGCCAATATTAGTTTTAGGTTTAGGCGGTGCGCCGCAAGCGGGTGAAACTTTCAAAGTGATGGAAAATGAAAGCGAGGCGCGTGAAATTGCGAAAAAACGCGCACAAATTGTGCGTGAGCAATCCGTTCGTGCCACTAAACGTGTGAGTCTCGATGAAATCGGTCGCCGTTTGGCACTCGGAACATTTAAAACTTTAAACCTCATCGTTAAAGGTGACGTGGACGGTTCAGTTGAAGCCTTAGTAGATTCTTTATTAAAACTTTCCCTTGAAACTGTTCAAGTGGCTGTTATACACAAAGCCGTTGGTCAGATTACAGAAACTGACGTGCTATTAGCCTCTGCATCCGATGCCATTATTATTGGTTTCCAAGTGCGCCCATCGCTCAATGCGCGTAAACTCGCAGAGCGTGAAGGCGTCGAAATTAAAACGTACTCGATTATTTACGAAGCCATCAATGAGTTGAAATCAGCTATTGAAGGTATGCTTGAACCAACGAAAGAAGAAAGCATACTCGGACAAGTTGAAATTAGACAAGTGTATAAAATTTCTAAAATCGGAACGATTGCCGGCTGTTATGTTACAGAAGGTAAGATTACACGTAACTCACTCATCCGCGTTGTGCGCGATGGTATTGTCGTATTTCCCGTCAAAGAAAATCAAGTGGGTCGCTTAGGTTCACTCAAACGTTTCAAAGATGATCAGAAAGAAGTTAAAGCGGGTTTTGAATGCGGTTTAACCATTGACGGCTACAACGATATTCAAGAATACGATACACTTGAGGCGTACGAAATTATAGAAGTAAAACAGAAAATTAAATAGTTGGATATTAGTCAACCTGTTAGGTTTTGCGAGCGCAGCGAGCAACCCTAACAGGTTTAAACTTAAAGTTTTGCAACAATAATATTTCAATAACGAGTATTCTGTATTTAATTCAAACCTAATAGCAGCTTTGCAGCTAATAGGTTGAGCAACCAACAACTAATTTGAACGATACCTACCGACACAAAGGCTTACGCCGACAAATGATTGAAGAACTTAGAGCCAAAGGTATTGCCGATGAAGCAGTGCTTGAAGCGATGAACACCTTACCACGTCATTTTTTTCTCGATTCTGCTTTCGATGAATGGGCGTACTCTGAAAACGCTTTTCCGATTGGTAATAACCAAACTATTAGTCAGCCTTATACGGTGGCATACATGACGGCATTGTTGGAAGTTAAACCAGACGAAAAAATTTTAGAAATCGGAACAGGTTCAGGTTATCAAGGCGCAGTTTTAGCTTTGCTAGGTGCGCGTGTTTATACCATTGAGCGACAAGAATTTTTATACAAACGCACAAAAGAGTTTCTTAAAAAATTAGGATTTAAAACGATTAAATGCTTTTTCGGCGATGGCACGCAAGGTTTAGCCGAATTCGCACCCTACGATAAAATGATGGTAACAGCAGGCAGTAACAGCGTGCCAAAAATTTTACTCGCGCAACTCAAAATAAATGGTATTTTGGCAATGCCTGTCGGCGATGCTAAATCGCAAATAATGCGCAAAATTACACGCACAGGTGAACATACGTTTGAAACTATCGAACTTGAAAATTTCAGATTCGTTCCGTTTTTAAAAGGGGTAAATAGAATAGATACGAAGTAACCGAATAAAAACACCCCTCGATTTTTCAAAGGGCGGGACATTATCTTTATCATAATCAAACAAATTTAAACCATCATCACTCTGTTTTAATTTCGATTAAAATTTTTTGCGCGTTATAATGCCCTTGCAAAGTCGCTTGTTCGAAAATTGATTTTGCTTTAACTTTATCTTTAAACACTCCCGTGCCGTTGTAATACATTCCAC
>JAYVVO010000423.1:0-9906 GCA_043786955.1 Saprospiraceae bacterium | reverse complement strand
TTTCAAAAAATATTTTTCAATTCAAATCTGTTAGGTTTTAAAAAACCTAACAGATTAAGTGTCGTTAGCTTAACTTTTTTTTGAAACTGATAAGTCTGTATTGCTACTCAACAAGTTTAGGTGAAAGCGTAATTTTTTATTCTTGAATCATTTTTTTTAACTTAACGATGCTCGAATGCACTTGTTTGCGTGCAATCAAGTTAATAATCCACGCAGGAATACTTCCATTTGGGTTTGCAAAAGCAACGTATTCCATTTCAATCAACCCAAAAGAATTTTTTTTGAAAATGATAGAAGTGTGGGCATTTTTAATTCGAATAGCGTCGGTTCGTAAAGAAACCAAATCCGTTTTGTCAACCGTTTCTGAAATAAATGTATAGCAAGAATCGGTAAGTGATGTCGTAACCTTACAAACCAAATCACGATCTTTAATACCCATCGGCATACTATATCGGAAATATTGAAATGAATTATTTTCGTCAATGGGTTTTATCAACCGCGCTTCGGCGCAAGTCGGTGTGATTTTTTTAGTCGTTTCAACGGCACTAACGACTTTAGCTAAATGGTTCAAATCAGCAGAAAATAAATCAATAATTTTAACTTCTTTTATCGGCGAGTTAGCGCACTCGCGCATGTACATTTTGTAACTCCCTGAAGTGTATTTCAGTTTCCATGTGGCGCAATCTTCAGTTGTTAATACTTGTGCATTGAGACTATTGAACCACAATAAGAGCGGTATGATCATTCTCATGAGTTATAAATTTTTAAAGGATGTTACAATTGTGACGATTTTATCCGTTCTAAATTTTAAAACGGTGGAAAAGTTACGAGTTAGGCATCGAAAAAAATTTAAAAACATGAAGGTGAGTTAAGGCTTTAAAAAAGAAAAACTATAACCCCAGCATTTATGCTGGGGTTTAGAATAATACGTTTTAGCCTTTAGGCATAAATTTTTTGATTTGTTTCATGGCTAAAGCCTATCATTTATCATGGTTCTACACCAGCATAAATGCTGGGGTTATTTGTATTAAAAAAACTATAAAAATTTGGAACTCGTTTATAACTGATAATTTAAGTTAAGAATCAAATTCTCCTTCAAGTCTAATAGTGTTTAATTTCACGCTACAAACTCGGCGCATTTTTTGGCAAGCGCTATCAACTGCTGACTAAAACTGCGGTTGCCTAATTGTTTTTCAATCTCTTCTACTTCGCCAATGATAGTATTTACAGCTTCGTAGTTATTTTGCTTTAGATAAATAAATCCTTTTTCTAACAGAATTTGACCAGTAATGAGTTGATTACTCATTTTTTGCGCAAAGGGTAGAGCAGTAAACAGCAAATCAAGTGCACTTTCATATTGATTCAGCATTGAATGTGCTTCTCCTAAACCGAGTAGTGCTTTAGCAATGCCTTTCTGATAATTAATTTTTTGTGCTAAGGCTAAGCTATCGTTTAAAGCACTAATAGCTTTTAAAAACTCGCCTTTTGTAATGTGCAAACGTGCAATTAATTCATTCACAATCGCAAGACCTTGTAAGTCGCCCAGCGATTCGCAAATTTCTAAATCGCGCAATAAGTATGCTTCCGACTTTGAGAATTCGCCACGAATGCGCCAAATATTGCCGATGCAACCAAGCGCGATGGAGCACAGCAGCTTATCACCCGTTTGTTCGCCAACAATCAAGCCTTTTTCAAAACACGGTAAGGCAGCAGAAATATTATCTTTTTCAACCCAAATGATGCCCAAGTTGACATACAAAATGCCAATTCCGACTTTGTCTTTTGCTGTTTCTAGGCGGAACAGTTCGGTGCTAATGCAATCAATTCCTTTTTTGTATAATCCCAGATTCATGTATGTTAAACCTAAATTAGCTATATTTTGTGGTGAATTTTTCCATTTCTCTACCTCATTAATGCGTTGGCAGCGTAAATAATAAGTTTCTGCTTGAAGGTAATTACCTTGTCTAAAATGCAAACTTCCGAGAAAGCCATAGTTTTTGACAATGCCCTGCGTATCGTTATTTTTTTCAAAAGTGGCAGAAGCAATAATCAAACTTTCGGAAGCGCGATTATAATCCCCCATCAGTAAATAAAGCGCACCGATTAAATTGTGGGCGCGCGATTGTAAAACTTCAAAATCATTTTTTTGCGAAAGCGCTAAAGCTTGGATAAAACAATTTTCGGCTTCAAACCAACTACCTACAAGTCGTAGCACTTCCCCTTTGTGCAAAAGTGTTTTTATAGTTTGAGTTTTAGAAAGTTCTAATTTTAAAATACGGTCGTATAAATCGAGTGCTGTTTGATTTTGATAATTTTCGGAAGCGAATGCAGCTGCTTTTTTTAAGTAAAAATGTGATTTAACGGTATCGCTTGCGCGCTCGTAATGAAAAGCTAAATCTATAAATCTTTCTGAAAGAGAACTCGCATAAATTTTTTCAATCGAATCTGCAATATGCCGATGCAGCATTTGAAGTTGCGAAACCAATTGCATTTCGTACACTGCTTCGCGCAAAAGCGTGTGTCTGAAAATATAACGCAGTTCGGACATGGCGCGCCAAATTTGAACGCGCTCAGCTTCGAGAACATATTTCTTTACAGTTTGCGACAAACCAGCTTCTATACTTTCATCAAAAATACCAGTGTTGGACATGACGGCACTTAAAATCGGCACCTCAAATTCGCGACCTATTACGGCAGCAATTTTAATCGTCTCACGAAGATATTTAGAGAGTTTATCAATTCGCGCCATCAAAACGCTTTGCAGAGATTCCGAAAGCGGAACGTGTTCAACTGAAAGCACCATGCCTTGGTCGGATGAAAGGAGTAAATCGTTTTCACGTAAATAGGCAATAACTTGATCGGCGTAAAAAGGGTTGCCTTGCGTGGTGCGAATTAAAAAATTTTGTAGCGAGGGCGCAATGTCTGCGTGCAATCGGTTAACAGTGAATTGATTCAGAACCAACTGATTGAGGGCATTTAAATCAATAGTAAGCTCTGAACTTTTAGATCTGAGCGGTGAGCTGCTTTCATTTCGTAACTCGCGGCTCAGAGCTAATGGCTCATAGCTCAAAGCTTTTGTTCCTTCGTCCGTGTAGCGGCTCACAAAAAGGATAAACAGCGGTGCGTTACTCACACTTTTTGTGAGCAAATTTATAAATGAAACGGATTCTTCGTCTATCCAATGCACGTCTTCCAACTCAATAACGGTGGGTTTAGAAGCATTGATGACAGAAAAAAAAGAAACCAATGCTACAAGCGTATTGTCGTAACGCCCTTTGGCATCTAATTTTTCCCAAAGACTATTTTTTTGATGGATACCCATGAGTGCCGCTAAAAAACTTTCGGTTCTGATGAGTTCTGTAATGTGTGGGTTGCGTTGATAAAGCGCTAAGCGTACCACTTCTTGAAATAGCGATTCAAAAGTTTTTTGGTTGCTATTTGTCGTTTGGGAGGAGCTTTGACGAAAATAATTTTTTAAGTAATAAACGAACGGATTATAAGGCTTTCGCAAAATTTGGTCGCTTGGACAAGTAATCCAATTTACGTCGTGCTGTTGCATTAAACGCTGCTTTACCTCATACACAAAATGACTTTTACCAATTCCCGATTCCCCCCAAACAGATATACAATTCGTTTTGGGGGATAATACATTCTGATCAATAAAATGCAAAAAGCGATTGAGTTCAGGTTCGCGACCTACTAATTCTTGTAAAAATAAAAGCGGTTTTTCACTCTTCTTACTTTGCAAAACCCAAGTTGATTGTTTTTGTTTAAATCCCTTAAAAGTGTACGATTCGTTGAATATTGATTCAAAATCGGCAAGTTGACCGATATTTTCATCTACTAAAATTTTTCTGCATGGTGCATGAAGTGCTAATCGTGCAGCTAAATTTACGCGACTACCGAGCATTCCATATTGTAAACGCGGTTCGCTTCCGAGATAACCTGCGAAAACTTTACCAAAACTTAAACCCATTGAATAATTTAAAAAAGCGTTTTGTTCAAACAATTCAGAAAGGTGTAATGCGCATTCGGCTCCGCGCACTGCCGAGTTTTCGTATGCAATGGGTGCTCCAAAATAAATGAGCATTAATCCGCCTTTGTCACTGAAATCTATTTCCTTTAAATAACCACCGTAGAGCATCGCAGCATCAGTAACCAAAATAGAAAAAGCATTGAGCGTGTTGTGAGTTTCAATATTTTTAAAAGAAATAAACAGCGTCGCCACGTATTGAAATTCTGGTTGTGGTTCAGGTATATTTTTAAAAACGGGAAAAAATAGCTGTGAGCTGTAAGCTGTGAGTTGTGAGTTGCTCTCGCTTGAAAACTCATGGCTCAAAGCTAATTGCTCAGGGCTAATTTTTTTCTTAAAATATGCCTTACACGCTTTAGTATCTTTTAGAAGTGTATTTACTTCTGCTTTTTGCCATGTAGCAATAGCGCGCTCTGTAGCTTCACCTTTAAAATAAAAACTTTTATTATCTTTCCCTACAATTCCCCAATCTATATTTCCTGCTGAAACTCCCGCCTTGAAGCTGATAGAATATGCACCAAATTTGGAAGTAAAATTTTTATTTTTTGCAGCCTCGTTCGCAACGAATTGACAAAGTTCTTCGAAATCATTTTCAGTAATTTTTTCAAAAATGACAAAAAAAGCATCGCCAGCATAGTAAGGAATAATACCGCCTTTTTCAGTTGCTTTTTTTACAATAGGTGAAAATATTTTTTCGAGGTAGGTGTGCAACAACTCGGAGCCTTCTTTTCCATGTTGCATCAAGTTTTCGGTTAAATTGGTAAAACCGGCGATGTCTATAAAAAACGTAATACCTTGGAATTTTCCTTGTTCTAAATTTTTTTTAAAAACTTTTTGGATGTACTCTGGTAAAAAATGGTTCATTATTTCGGTTAAAGTTTTGGTTTTAAATACAACTTATAGTTGTATTTCATAAAAACTGTGCCGAAACAATCTTCTTAGGTTATTTTCTTAAATGATCTCAAATGATTTTTAAGATTTTAGAAGAGACTGGATTAATTTTTATTCGGTTAAGTGTAATATTTGATTGTTTGCGATGGTATAAAGTTTGGTCTGATGCTTAAATATGGAGGACTGTGTTGAGAGAGGCTTAGTTTAATTGATCCTCTTTCAACACAGTCCATTCACATTTAGTTAATTCTTTTACTTTCGTCTTCAAGTCCTGTTTTGCGATTACGCGCATTTTTAACGTCATTGTTTCCAAAATTATAACTAAAATTTACTTTTATCTGACGGCTTTCCCAACCACCTTTTCCTTGAATTTTTAAATCGCCATATTGCATATTGCCGCGCCAAAAGGAAGTAAATAATACATCGCTGAAAGCTAAACGCGCTGATACTTTTTCATTAAAAATCTTTTTCTGAAATGCAATATCTAATGAGCCTAAACTTTTTGCTAAGTACGTTCCGCCCCAAACAGAAGGCGTACTAAACCATCCTGAAATTTCCATTTTTACTTTTTTGGGCAACGAAAAAGTATTTTGCCCATAAAAGCTGGCAGTTGTGCGTGTAATCGGTACGTATTTTTCATTCGTTGCTTCAAAACGCGATTGATAGGCATCTACACTCAAGAATACATTCCACCATTTTGCGACTTGAAAAGGATAAGAAATGCCGATGTTTAACACTTTTTGATTTGCAATGTTGCGCTCCATCAAAAAATTGCGCGAGCCTTCGATTGTGTCTGTTATTTGTGCAAAAAAATCGCGGATATAACTGAAACTGATAGAAGTTGTTAACGCATATTTATAGGTATGCGAAAGTTTAATATCGGTTGTGTATTGTGGATTCAGAAACGCATTGCCTTTAGTATAAGAAAGCTCGTCTGTTTTCCATTCAAACGGATTTAAAGATTTGTAGTTCGGTCTTTCAATGCGCTGACTGTATGTTAACGCCAACGAATTATCTGGGTTTGCTGTGTAAGTCAGTCCGCCACTTGGAAATAAATTGACGTAATTGCGTTTCACATTATTGTCAGCATTCGTTTGCGTACTCGTTAAATTTCCCTCCGACACAGTGTGTTCTACGCGTAATCCGCCTTGAAAACTAAATTTTCCCCACGCCCGATTGTAATTAAGATATGCAGCATTAATATTTTCTGTGTATAAAAACTGATTGCTACGTTCTGAATTGCGTGTTTTTTCGCTGTTTAAAAAATCAAAAAAATCGAAAGTATTATTGGTTTTTACGTAACTTAATTTTAAACCAACACCTAAAGTGCCTTTAAAAAAACGTTGCTCATAATCTGTTTTGAAAGTTGCAATTTGTATAGTAGTCGGCGTATTCATTTGATAATTGCGTTCAAATAATTTAGTCGTTTCTGTACCATCATAATACGCATTGGGTTGGTTATTGAGTCTTTTGCTATCATAAACACCGTAATCAGCATCCATATTCAGAACATGACCAAGCGTATCAGCAAAGCGATAGTTGGTGTTTAAATACACGTTTTTATTGTCGTAATCTGAAATACTTTGCGCCACTAACACTTGATTGGGTGTTGTATTTCCCAGATTTGTGATGGGTGTGCGGCTATTATTTGTCGAGAGTCCGTTGTTAAAATTACCGTTCAAAATAATGCCAAGCGTGCTTTTATTATTGATGAAAACATCTAAACCAGCTTTTACATTATTAGATAAGGCATAGTTGATGGTAAGCGTTTTTTGATCGTACATAATGTTCGCTTGTTGGCGATTTAAATCCATAAAACTTTGCGTTTGCCCTACGCGGTTACTGTAATTCGCAAAAAAATTTGTCTTTTTGTTCCGATGATTGAGCGAAAACGAACCGTTAGCCCTGCCATAAATGCCATAACTCGCACCGAGACCTATTGTACCATTTGTTCCAAATCTTTTATCTTTTTTGAGACTAATATTGATAATCCCGGCATTGCCTGCTGCATCGTATTTTGAAGAAGGATGCGTTATAATTTCAATCGCTTCAATATCCGATGCTTGTAATGTTTTCAGAAAATCTGTCAAATCTTGACCCGATAATACCGACGGTTTCCCGTCAATATAAATCAAAACGCCCGTTTTGCCTTCTAAAATTAAGTTGTCGCCGTTGTCAATAATAACGCCAGGTGCTTTGCGAAGTAATTCAAAACCTGTTGTACCCGTTGCACTTAAAGTATTTTGAACATTGAAAACTGTTTTATCAGCTAAAACTTCAATCATTGGTTTCTGACCACTGACAACAACTTCTTTAAGTACAGTGGCACTTGTGTTGAGAATAATGGCTGGCAAATCCAAGTTTTTATTCACTTCAAGTACTTTAGATGAATAATTTTTAAAACCTACGCTGTTGATGCCGATATAAAATTGTCCCGTCTGGACGGCAGATAATTTAAAGCCACCGTTTGCATCAGCAACATCGGATTTAGCGAGTGTAGAATCTTTCGCATTAAATAAACCAACGGCAGCAAAAGCAACACCTTCGTTACTTTCATTTTTTATTAAACCTGAGATCGAAACTGTTTGAGACCAAATAGAACAAATCGTCGTTGCGAACACCATAAAAGCTAATACTTTTTTCATCTTTATAATTTTTAATTGAATTAATAAAATTCTGAGTAAAAAATAACTCACTGAGACTTGATTAATTGATGATACAAAAGTGCGGTGCGACAGCGGGGTAAAAAAATAGTTTCCGACGAGTGAACAAATAGCCCGATGAACTGCAAATAATCCATTCGGCAGTCTATTTTACCGTTCAGCGATTAGTTGCTAAAAGATAATAGTAAATTCCATACCTTAGCTGCTTAAAATATATTTTTATGGCGTCGGCATTTTGGCAAAAAAATATTATTGGTGGTGTTAAAAGGAGTTGGTTGGCAGTTGTCCTTATTTCATATATAGCGCTTTATCTTACCTACATTACTACAATATCGATAAGTGAAACGAGTTTCGTAAAAACACCTTTGAGTAATATAATTTGGAAATACATTCCAAGCCATGCAATCGACTACTTGTATAAATTCCTTCTGACAATTCCGCTCTGCTATTTATATTTTCGATGGATGAAGCCTGGACAACTCGTTTTGAAAATAGCTTTGCATATTGTAACTATGGTTGTGTTCGTATTTCTATGGCAAAAATTATTCTATTTTACATTAGAATCTTTGGGTTTGAGACATCTAAAAGGTTCGGCGCAAGTTTGGGATATTTACATCACTGCCTTGATTTATATCATCCAATTTAGTTTTTTTCATTCTTTTGAATATTACTATCAACTACAAAAACAAAAAGACATTGAATTTAAATTGCGTCAAGTATCGCTGCAAAATGAGCTTTCTGCTATTAAAGCGCAACTGAATCCGCATTTTTTGTACAATATTTTCAATACAATCAGTGCATCTGTACCACCTGAACAAGAGCGCACACGAGAACTCATTGCCGATTTATCGGATTTATTTCGCTATCAACTTAAAGCCTCACGCACCGAATTAGTGCCTCTGAAAGATGAAATTGAATTCATTCACAAGTATTTAGATTTAGAGAAAGCGCGTTTCGGCGAACGCTTAAAAGTTAAGATGGTCATCGATACTGCCGTGCTGGAAGAAAAAGTGCCTTCAATGATGCTTCAACCTTTAGTAGAAAATAGTTTGAAACACGGTTTAGCCTCGCTCATTGAAGGCGGCGAAGTTTCGATAAAAATTACAAAAACGGAAGATTTAATCCATTTTGATATTTCGGATACAGGTGTTGGCATAAAGGATAAATCATTACTTCTAAAAGCTGAAGGTATTGGTCTTCAGAACACACAATTGCGTCTAGAAAAACTATACGGCTCTACGCTGCGCTTCGAGGATAATCATCCTAAAGGATTAAAAATTCATTTCACTATTAAAAGCATACAAAAAGGATGAAAAAAATTATTGTGATTGACGATGAAGCCGCAGGACGAACGCTTATTAAGCAGTATTTATCCGAATATCCATCGCTAATTGTTGTTGGAGAAGCGAATAATGGTGTAGATGCTATAAAAGTTATCAATGAATTTAAACCTGATTTAATTTTTTTGGATATTCAAATGCCTGGACTTTCGGGTTTTGAAGTTTTATCACATTTAGAAGAAATTCCGCAAATCATTTTTTCAACTGCTTACGACCAATATGCGTTAAAAGCGTTTGAAGTGCATGCGGTTGATTATTTGCTCAAACCGTACACGCGCGCTCGATTTAAACAGGCGATTCAACGCATTCGGAGTGACGAACAACCCAATCCGGTTCAGCCTTTGGCAGAAAGTTTGATGATGAATTCAACAAATTATCCTGAACGGATTTTGGTTCAAATTGGTCAAAAGCTCATTAACATTGCTGTGTTAGATATTATTTGGATCGAAGCTGATGGCGATTATTCACGCCTCGTTACGTTAAATGGTAACTATTTGAGCAACTACGGTATCAGCACTTTGGAATTAAAACTCAATCCCAATAGTTTTGTGCGTGTACATCGTTCTTCAATTATTCATCTCAAATTCATTAAAGAAGTTCAAAAAAATATCAGCAGCTACGATGCTATTATGCAAAACGGCGATGTTGCGCGTGTTAGTCGCGGCTATATGGATAATTTGAAAAAATGGATTTATTGAACTGCCATTGTTTTAAAATCGACCACTTCGTTTAAAGTGGGTATTGCCACGTCTATAAATCCAGCGTCGAGTAAATGTTGTCTCCATTTTTCTTGTACTTCAAATTCGCCATGCACTAACCACATTTTGCGCACCGATATTTTCTGATTGTCTAAAAAAGCAAGCATCTCTTTATAATCGGCGTGTGCAGAAAAAGACTCCATAACTACTACCTTTGCGTTCACCTTAAATCTACGATTGAAAAACTCGACGTATGGTTTTCCTTCGCGCAACTGACCAGC
>JAYVVO010000422.1:0-3564 GCA_043786955.1 Saprospiraceae bacterium | reverse complement strand
GGAAGTTGACAAAATAAAAAAAAATACCCTGAAAGAACTAATTTTGCAAATTGTCGAAAAAAAAACTTGTTAAAGTTGTAAAATTTAAATATTTTTGTGCTTCTTCTCAACTACCGATATAAAAGCTCATTCGAGTTTAAAATTTAAGGCACGAGTTTTGTGTCCTTTAGCTTAATAATTATTTTTTCAAGAACATCTATTTTAACTAATTCAATTCCATGAGAGCTATTTTACATAATTTCAAAGCTATACTTTGTCTGGCGGTAGTTCTGTTTTTTGCACAATGCAAAAACGATTCGTCGATTGTTGCACCTATTGCAACAACCACCTCAAATCTCGTAAAAAATAACACGAGTGATGTTGTTATTGAGTGGCAAAACCTTTTTCTAGAAGTCGAGCGTTACGCTGCCGTTTACCGCCCTTGTCCTGCTGCGCGTATGTTAGGCTATGTTGGTTTAGCCGCTTACGAATCTACCGTATCTGGTATGCCTAATTATCAATCGTTAGCAACACGTTACGGCGGTTTAAATATTCCAGCTGTTGATAATACCAAAGTTTACGACTATCCAACTGTATTAAATGCAGTGTATGGTACACTCTATAAAAAATTCTTTGCTAACGTTCAAGCTACTGATATTTTGAAAATTACTTCACTTCAAAGTAGTTTGGATGTTCAATATGCGAGTAAAATAGCGTCGGATGTTTTTAAACGTTCACAGGATTATGGTACAGCAGTTGGATTGGCTGTTTGGGATTTTTCTGCAACGGATACTTACGGCCATGACGCTTATTTAACGCCGCGACCTACCTCTTTCACACCACCGGCTGGTGTGGGTAAATGGATACCAACGCCTCCAGGCAATCAAGCGGCAATGTTTCCTTATTGGGGTAAAGTTCGTGTGTTTGCCCTTCAAGATGCGGATAAATTAGCTAAACCACCGATTGCATATTCTGAAGACAAAAATTCGGCGTATTATGCGCAAGGTTTAGAAGTATATTCATTAACGCGTCCACAAACAACAGAAGGGCAATGGATTGCTGAGTTTTGGAGCGATGACGTTTTAGGTTTTACTTTCAGTCCACCGAGTCGTTGGATTGCAATAACTACTCAAACTTTAATTCAATCAAAATCTAATTTAGAAACATCCGTGATCGCCTCTTTAAAAGTAGGGATGGCTCTAAACGATGCTGCCGTAGCTTGTTGGAACTCAAAATTTTACTATAATATTCAACGTCCCATAACTTACATAAATAAATTTATGGACCCAAGTTACACCATTTTACAAAACACAAGTACAGGCTTCTTAACGTCAACCCCGTCTTTCGCAGCTTATCCAAGTGGTCACGCTACTTTTGGTGCAGCCGCAGCAGAAGCGTTAGTAAGTGTTTTTGGTGCTGATTATTCTTTAACGGATAGATGTCACGAAAATAGAACGGATTTTACGGGTAGCAAGCCACGTACGTTCAATTCATTTTACGATATGGCTGTTGAAAATGCTGTCTCTCGTTTATACCTTGGCGTACACTGGCGCATGGATGCCGATGAAGGTTTACGTTTAGGGTATCAAGCTGGCAGAAGAGTAAACGCTTTACCGATTAAGAAATAGTTTTAAATCGCAAAAGGGAAATAACAAAAGGCAAAAATTAAAACTAATTAGAAGTTTAAATTTTGCCTTTTGCTATTTCCCTTTTGCTCAAAGCTAATAAAGTGTCCCGCAAAAAATATCATTGTAAAAAAAAGCAGGCACGCCCGTAAATTGGTTGCCGAGTTTTAAGGCATCGGGTTTTGGCAAAAAATAGACGTTGCGGATGTAACGGTAAATAAATTTATAAATATCCGAGTCTTCCGTTATTGTGCCGCTGATGTGCAAGGGTACGGTGGAAGGATTCAATTTAAACTGCTTGTAAATAAGTAAAGTATAGTAAATTACGTCTTGCGGTGCTGAGAATTTAAAATTATTGCTAAAAACGAATTGGTTGCCTTCGAAGAAAAAAATTTGTAAGTAACCATCTCGGAAATTTATACACACAGTTCTATCGGTGCTATTAGGGCCTATCAATAATTTTTTTTGTGATAGTAGAAACCCTGCCTGCGTCGTTATACTATTTAACATTTTTGCTGATGGAAATGCTTCATTTATTTTATTATACAGTACTCTTTCGATTGGGTACACCAAAACGGCATCGGTGTTGGCGATATTTTCTGACAGAAATATATTCTCCTGTGGGACAATATCATTAATATTTTTAAAATAGAGTTGTTTTTGTGACGCGTCAAAAAATTTGGTGGGTACACACGTGTAGTGAACTGTATCAACTATAATGCGCTTAGTCCTGAATATTTTTTTCAGATAGCTATCGTCCGCTAAAGTGCTATCTAATGCTTTATCAATCGAAAAATTTTTATTGTGATCGAAATGAAAAGACCGCAAAACTAAAACTTGATTCGCCTCGTCAACAATATTATAATACACACTATCGAAACCCAATAGCACCGTCAGCGCATACTGCGCAGTGTTTTTAGAATTAAATCCAAATTCCGTAACGTCTAAGTTTATTCGAGCCATAGTTTAGCCTTGAGCTACCCAATAAGACATTTTCCATCGTAGCGCGCGCCTTCTTCAACGTGCAATTTTTTAGCTTTGATGTCACCTTTAATGTACGATGTTTCGAGCAAATGCAGCGTATTTTCGATAGTCACCGTTCCAACTACCGTTCCTTTTATCGTTGATTCGCCAGCAAATACGTTTCCTTCTACCACACCTTCGCTATCCATGACTAATTTTTTAGCGCAAAAAATATCACCCACCACTTTGCCATCAATTCTGATATTTTCACTCACGGTAATTTTACCCGTAATGATAGTACCTTTAGCAATAATGCACATCAAATTAGAATCAGTAGCGATTGAAATAGCCGTTGATACATCTGAACCGTCTTTTACTTTCGTGTTTAAAAATGCCATAATTTAGTTGATGGTTGATAGTTGACAGTTGTAAGTCTCGTTAGTTAACATCTATCAACCAACAACAGTCAACCATCAACTAATTAAAGATTAATGCGTAAAGAAATATTGTGTGTTCCAGAAAAAGGATTCGATGCCAAATAACCGTAATCAATAGAAAGCATTTTATCACTGCCTTTACTGAGTGGCACTTGAACAGAAACACCTGCGCTCAAACCCGTATAAACCGAATTTATGCCTGAGCTAGAAGTACCTATTTCTTGGCGATAACCTGCACGCAATGTGAACAAGCTATTCAAATCGAAAATAAAAGCACCGCCGAGTTCATCTCGCGAAAAAGCGTTGGAGGTGTAATTGCCTGCGAAAACGAGTTTATATTTTTTTTCTGGTAGAATGTCATACGAAAACCCCATCAATAATTGCGATGGCAATTCAAATTGCGCAACATTGCGCGCTACGCGAATAACATAAGGTTGCGCTACGGTAGAAACCGAAACCGATGCTGCTAAACCTTGTCCACTGTATTGCATCGGTGCACCGACATTGCGCAACGCGACACCAAATTTGAATCTATCCGGATATTCCGTTGAGCCTGTATA
>JAYVVO010000421.1:0-3576 GCA_043786955.1 Saprospiraceae bacterium | reverse complement strand
TTACTCATCACTGATTGTAGTAATTACACAACTTCATATTCTGACGCATTCTACGATATTTCTTGCCAAACGCCATTTACGCGTTTTCCAACTAATATTATTTTAACGCGCGCTGCGCGACCAACGATTTTGCCAAATGTTGATATTGTCCGCATTATTGTTCGCACTTTTATGGTGCGGGATATTTATGGAAATTTTACAACGACGCAGCAAATTATTTATGTACGCAAAGCATTGCTTAAAAATATGGTCTTTCCTACTGATATTGAAATTAATTTTAAAGACGCAATAGCTAAAGTTTCTACGGGCGTGCCGATGCTCGTTGATAGTTTAAACGGACAAAGAATAAATAGTTTTCCACTCACTTTGGCTTGTGGAATGAATGTAATTTATTCGGATGATACTATTTCGCGTTGTGGAAACAGCTTTACAATTCTGCGCAACTGGAAAATTTTAGATGCCTGTGCCATTTATGATCCCACTGCAAGTATTGACACGCGTTTTAAATACGGCACACAAATTATTAAAGTGATAGATAAAACGCCTGTTATTGCAATCGCAAAATTTACGCAGTATTATGTGATTAATAGCGAACTCTCGGTGCATGACACCATTTCTTATTTTGATGGCGTAAGTAACTCTGATGGAAAAAACGTGGATGGAAGTGTTCAAGATGTTTATCCGAAAGGTTTGAGTAGTTCGTGTGGTGCAAGCGTTCATTTTGAGTTGCGCGCGAAAATTGACACTTCATTCCTTCACTACTTCATTTCGAGGAATCCAACGATTTCTTCAATATTAAATTTCCGTGTTTCCGATTCGAGACTTAAATTACTTAGTGGTTATCCAACTATTGATGCTTCGACGGGTGAAACTATTGCTATTTATGAAGGTGTATTCGATGCTTACGGCGATTATAATTTCACGTTTTATAGCGCTGATGCTTGTGGTTATGCGACGGCAAAAAAAACTTTTATTATTCATGTACGCGACAACGTTAAACCACAAGTTGTGTGTGCATCTAATATTAAAGTCTCACTCACTTCAAATAAAATGGCAATTATAACTGCGGATCAGTTAAATGTTGGAAGCACCGATAATTGCGCTATACAGAAAATTTTAGTTCGCCGTATTTCTAATTGTCAAAATCCAACCGATGTTGATTTCAAAGATAATGTTGCATTTAATTGCTGCGATGCGAATCAAACTATTCCTGTCATTATGCGTGTGTATGATTATTTTGGCAATTTTAACGATTGTTCAGTCAATGTTACCGTTCAAGATAATTTAAATGTTTGTCCGCCAGTCCTTTCTGCACTCAGCGGAATCGTACAGACAGAAAATGGAATTACCATCGAAGGCGTTACTGTTAAAACCGGTTTTAATAATGTTAATCTCGGAACATTTTTAACAACGGGCAGTGGAAATTTTACAATAAATAATTTAAACGTTTCGCAAAAAGTAAGCACGTACGCAACACGCGACGATAACGTGCAGAATGGAGTAACTACTTACGACATCGCATTACTGAGTCGGCACATTCTCGATATTCAGCCTTTATCAACAGCTTATAAAATGATTGCTGCCGACGTGAATAAAGATGGGGATGTCAATGCGCTTGATATGCTTTTGATGCGCCGTTTGGTTTTGCACATCATCCCAAATTTTCCCAACAATACAGCATGGCGATTTATTGATAAAAATTATGCTTTTATAAACCCCGCCGATCCTTTTTCTGAGGATTTCCCAGAAGTTATTGCTACAAATATTGTTAAAGGTACGAACACTGCCAATTTTATCGGAGTAAAAATCGGAGATCTAAACAATAGCGCGATCGCTAATAATGATTTAAACGCTTTAGTAACACGTGGTGTCAATACAAATTTTGAATTGCGAATAACAACGCCTGATAAAAATTTAAAAGCAGGAGAAACAATGGATATTATATTTCATACCGATAAATTGTTGGCGCAAGGTTTTCAATTCACACTCAATACAACTAAAAATTTAGAAATTCTCGCTGTTTCAAAGGCAGGAGGTTTTGAAATTTCTGATAATAATTTTGGATTATTTGAAAATTCTTTAACGCTGAGTTGGGACGGAAAACAAACAAATATTGCTACCGATATTATTAAAGTTACGGTTCGGGCAAAAAATAGTATTCGCTTGAGCGACGCACTTTCGATTAGTTCAAACATTACATCCATAGAAGCCTTTGATGAAAATGGCAAAGTGGGTAAAGTTGTATTGGAGGTTCTAAAAGAAAATCCAACAGCAAACATTGCGGGCATTTTTTTTAAATTATATCAAAACGCACCCAATCCTTTTGATAGTGAAACAAATATTGGTTTCGATTTACCTGATGACGCCCCATTTAAACTCACGATAACTAATGTTCAAGGTCAAGTGATAAAAGTTATTGAAAATAATGGCGTTCGCGGTTACAATAGTATCAATTTAAATAAACCCGAAGTGTCAACCGCGGGCTTATATTTTTATCGCCTTGAATCAGGTGCAAACACCACCACACTCATAATGGTGAGTGATTAATTTTTTCAATTATTATGACCTCTGATCTAATGAATTGTAGTTAACTCTAAATATAAAAATCCAGTTGTGCTGCAGTTCAAGAAGTACTATCATTTATTAACCATTAATCCTTTCTAACGCGCCACCTTTTGCAAAAAGTTTATTTACTCTTTCGCTCACTTTTTTATCTGGCACAAGTTCTGGTGCGTGGTGCGGTTTTTTGCGCGCATCAATAATGACGCTATCGCATTGCCAATGTTTGAATACTGTGCGCTCGTTCACACCATAAATATCGTGCGAAGGATTTGCGCGCGTGAAAGTCACCCACAAAAAATTATTGAGTGTTTGCGCCGTAAATTCTGCATCATCGCAAATAATTATCATCGGCAGCGTGTTTAAATCGAATTGCTTGAGGTGCAACGCGAGTAAATGAATATCGCTGCGGCTATTTTCTGATTGCCAATTTGGCGCACTGATGGCTACAATACCTGGCATAACCATTTTTATAGCTGTAAATCGCGATGGCGTAGAAAAATTTGCGGGTAACTCTGTCGCGAGTTCGCGTAAAATTTTTCCACACGCGGCAAAAACAACTTTGCTGCCTTCATTCCAACCAGTACCCGAATAATCTAAAGTGTCAATCGTTGTGCGTGTTTGAAAATGAATATCGCGCGCAAGGTCAATGCGTTCTAAAATATATTTAAAGTACGAGACGTAATTTTTTGTCGTCACCCCTGCATTTCGATAGCCTTCGTCATCACAAATAAATAAAAATTTTGCCAAACTCGTCTGACCCGAACCTAAAATTCTATTCGCGATAGTTAATATTTCTTCAGGTTTTTGTTCACGAAACGGCATATAACGCTCTTTACCAATTGCTAATAAAAGTGGATGTACACCAGAGGCGTCAACGGCATTAATTTCAATCAGTCCAGGAAATTCTTGCGGGGTCAGTGGTTTAACGATGTTATGAATCATATAACCAAAACTCGAATCTTCGGCAGGTGGACGACCAACAGCGGTAAATTGCCAAATGGGATTTTTTCTATG
>JAYVVO010000420.1:0-3586 GCA_043786955.1 Saprospiraceae bacterium | reverse complement strand
AGAGGCGCAGCGCGCCTAAACCTTTGTAGAAAAACAGAATAAAGTATTTCAGAGGTGCGGCGCACCTCAACATTATTTAAAAATAACAATGTGTATATCGTAGAGGTCTGCAGACCTATTAAGTTTGAATTGATAAAACTTTACTCTTTTACCAAATCTAAAAACTCTGCTTCGCTCAAAATTTGCACCGTTCCGAGTGCTTGCGCTTTACTCAGTTTCGAACCCGCTTTTTCGCCCGCTACTAAAATATTTAGGTTTTTTGAAACGGCGGAAGCAATTGTTGCACCTGCTGCTGCTGCTTTTTTTTCTGCGTTTTCGCGCGTGAGTGTACTCAAAGAACCTGTAAACAAAATAGATTTACCCGAAAGTACGCCATCCACACTTGACGTACCGCTTTTATCTTCATCCAAAGCTAAGGTGTTTACACCGAGCGATTCTAATTCGCGCAGCAAGGCAATATTTTTTTCATACGAAAAATAATTCGCGGCATTTTGCGCAAGTACAGGTCCAATTTCTTTAATAGAAAGATATTTTTCTGCATCCCACGTCGTGAAATCGAAAATAGAATCAACGTGTGCCGCTAAAATAACAGATGCGCGCCTGCCGAGATGATGAATACTTAGACTGGCGAGCAGACGATGTAACGGGTTTTTTTTGGCGCGTTCAATCGCGGCGGCTAAATTTTCCGCAGAGCGTTTTCCAAATCCTTCAAGTTGCGAAATTTTGTCGTAATCTAATCTGTAAATATCGGCAAAACTATTCAGCCAACCCATCGCAATAAAACGCTCGAGCGTTGCTTTTGACAAACCTTCAATATCCATCGCATCTTTCGAGGCGTGAAAAATATATTTTTTATAATCTTGCATACCACAAGTGCAAATGGGACAACGCCACGCTGCTTCACCTTCCACGCGAATTAATTCAACGGATTCTGTGCCAAGTTTTTCTGCTGAAGGACAAAATTTGGGAAAAACAATTGCCTTTTCGCTACCGTCGCGTTGTTCAGCCAGCGGTTTTACGATGTATGGAATGACATCACCTGCGCGCTCCACCAATACGTAATCGCCGATGCGAATATCTTTTTCTGTGATAAAATCTTGATTGTGCAGCGAAACATTAGACACTATTACACCTGCTAAAGCCACGGGATTTAATTTTGCCACAGGTGTTATCGTTCCAATTTTTCCAACCTGAAACTCAACTCCGATGAGTTTTGTCGTCGCTTGTTTGGCTTTAAATTTATACGCCACTGCCCAACGCGGATGATGCGAAGTGCTACTACACAAATTTTGTAACGCTAAACTATTTACTTTCACCACCATGCCGTCAATTTCGTAACCGTAGGTATCGCGCTTTTCTTGCCACATGGCGCAAAATTCCGCGACATCCGAAATGTTGGTGCAAACTTTTGTTTCTACGCCGTCGGTCGGAACTTTAAAACCAACATTGCGCAGTAAGTCTATAATTTGGTGATGATTTTCAAAATTTGGCAAAGCATTACTACCATCATAATTTTCGGCGTAGCCCATTTGGTAAATAAACGCTTCTAATCCGCGTGCTGCAGTTTCTTGTGCATCTTTTGTGCGCAGTCCACCCGTTGCTGCATTTCGTGGGTTGGCAAAAAGTTGTTCACCTGTTGCTTGTCGCTGTGCATTGAGTTTATCGAAAAAATCTTTTTTAATGAGTGCTTCACCGCGCAATTCTACTTTTTTAATACCCAATTTTGAAAAAAGAGCTTTTTGCGGAATACTCGACATTGCTTTAGCATTTGCCGTCATTTCTTCACCAATTGTTCCGTTGCCGCGGGTTGCACCGTGCACTAAATTATCGTTTTCATACACCAGCGCAATTGTTCCGCCGTCAAATTTAGGTTCAACAACGTATTCGATAACAGCATCGTCGCTCAAACTGCACAGTTTACGCACTGACTTATCGAAATCAACTAAATCTTCTGCGTTGTAAGTGTTTTCGAGCGAAAGCATCGGCGTTAAATGCGCGACGGTTTTTCCAAATTCAAAACCTATATCGTTGGCGACGCGTTGCGTCGGTGAATCCTTCGGGCGCCACTCAGGATGCAAACTTTCCCAAGCTTCTAATTTTTTATAGAGTTGATCGTATTCGTAATCGCTCAACAACGGATTATTTTGCACGTAGTAACACCACTCATGAAAACGCAAATTTTTTTGCAGCGCAATCACTTCCGTTTGTGTTGGCGCAGTGATGTTCGCTTCCAAAATTTTTTTCGATTCTTCGTAGAATGCGCGCTGCGCTTCGGGTGTGTACATTGGTTGATAGTTGAGAGTACAGAGTTTAGTGAATAGATATATTTCGATGTAAACACAATCTATAATTACGTGTTTTCAAACGCGTTTTTTTTCAAAAGTGTTCGTTTAAAATAAATTTCTTACACAAAAGTAGAAAATAAATTTAAATTTAAAACTTTTTGTTTTAAAAAATAAAAATAAATAATTGTTGTAAGAAAATTAAAGCCTATTTACACGCACTTAATTTAATCTGCTCCAAAATCTATTATTCGCTTAAATTTGCATTTTTTATTTAAAAGAATGTTGTTTCAAAACTATTTTTGAAACATTGGGTTCAACTGTTAAACTTGTTGTTAAAATATGCTGCTTTTCCCAAACGATTTGTACGAAAAATTAGAGTTCGATAAAGTCATCCAGTTATTAATTGTCGAGTGTTTGGGTGAGCCTGCACAACTCTATTTTTTTTCGCTGATTCCAACTGCCGATTTAAAAACCATTGAGCAACAACTCAAGATGGTACGCGAGTTGAAATTAAGTCTCGAAAAAAGCGATAAATTTCCCTTAGCTAATTATTTTACCATCGTTGAAGACGTAAAACTTTTGCCGATTGAAGGCTATGTGCTTTCTGTCGAAAGTTTGCAACGCATCAACAAACTCCTTATCATTTTTAAAGATATTGCGCGTTTCTTCACGCCAGTGAGAATAGAAATTTATCCGACGCTGCACAGTATTATTCGCGAAACACCCTACAATGAAACGCTCGTCAAAGAAATAGCGCGCATTATAGACGTAGATGGTAAAATTAAACCTGACGCATCAACTGATTTGATGAGAATTCGACGCAACATGAACAGTAAGATGCGCGAAATTGAAAGCGTGTATAAAAGTTTGATTTCAGAATTTAAACAAAAAGGTTGGCTTGCCGATAGCACCGAAACTTTGCGCAATGGTCGTCGTGTACTCGCCGTTTTAACCGAACACAAACGCAGTTTGCGCGGCATTATTCACGACGAAAGCGCGACAGGAAGAACGACATATATCGAACCCGAAGCTGCGATTGAAGTCAACAACGATTTATTTGATTTAGAACAAGAAGAGAAACAAGAAATTTATCGCATCATGCGGAATCTTTCTAATTTTTTGCGACCGTTTACAAAAGATATTTTAAGCTATGAGGACATTATTATTGCTTACGATGTTGTTCACGCTAAAGCGCGCGTGGCTATAAAAATGAAAGCGAATATGCCGCAACTCATCAACACACCGCGTATCGGTATTAGAAAAGGGCGGCATCCTTTGTTGTATCTGAAAAATAAAACGCA
>JAYVVO010000419.1:0-9995 GCA_043786955.1 Saprospiraceae bacterium | reverse complement strand
CTGCAATAGTGCATAGTTGCGTACCTTCTAAAACATATTCACCGGCTTGCTGTCTATCAATAGTGCTAATGATGCCTGATGCCGATGCGCGCACTTGTATAATACCAAAATTAGTAAGGGAAGAATCAATTTTAGAAATATCGGTGCCGAGCGCACGACTTTCTTTCGATTGCAGCACATACAACACGTCGCCTTTGTTGACTTTATCACCGAGTTGTACACTCACTTTAGTAATGTAAGATGGGATTGAAGCTGTAACGGTATTGCGTTTCTGATAAATAG
The DNA here is from genome assembly GCA_043786955.1 of Saprospiraceae bacterium. Classification (GTDB taxonomy): domain Bacteria; phylum Bacteroidota; class Bacteroidia; order Chitinophagales; family Saprospiraceae; genus JAAFJT01. The sequence goes on along the minus strand of JAYVVO010000419.1, from coordinate 9,713 downwards.
TTGTGCCGAACAGCGTAAGTTCATCGTCAATAGAACCGTTGTTGACCGAAACAACTTCGACGTTTGTTTTAGCTACAACAGCTTCTTCTTTTTTCTCTTCCGTTTTTTTTCCGCAGGAAGCCAAAGAAAAAAGAATTACTACAATTGAGATAAAATTTATTTTACGTGCCATAATATTTTTTTTATAATCGGAGGGCACAAATATGTGCCCCTTACAGAAACAATTCGTTTATCATCGTAATAATTCGCTGAATATTCGCAGAACATTCGCAGAACGTTCGTTTGTAGGGGCACATATTTATGCCCTTGAAATTATACCATTCAACCCACAACAATCATCGATACTACCAATTCCAATAATTATACAAATTGATGAGCGATTGTTTTTGTGCCGTCAATAAATTAAAATTTAGCTGTATCAATGCCATATTTTTTATAGCAGTTGTGTAATTTACAATCGAAATTTGCCCCGTTACAATTTCTTTTTTGTACAAATCCATTAGAAATTTATAATCTTTCAATTGTTGTTCTAAAATAGCGGCGCGCTCTGCAAAAGATTCTAATTCTTTTAAAATTTTAGACTTGCGCAGCGCGTTTTGCGTTTCAAATTGTGTTTTATAAAAGTTGATAGACTCTACAAAAATATCATTCTTGTTTTTATTTATCGTTCGTTGATTGCCGTCGAAAAGCGTGTAACTTGCCGTTAAACCAACACTAAAACCAAGACGGCGAGGCCAAATATTGACATCGGTGGCGTTTAAACCCGCGTTACCAAAAGCGAAAATTTGTGGCTCGTATTTTAAATCAAATATGCGTTGATTGGCGCGAATGTTCAAGCTGTCTAATCGGTATTTTTCAAGAAAAGAAGATGACTCAATACTATTTGTAAGTGTTAAATTAAAATCCTGCAAGGTGACTAATGTTGTATCTGTGAGTGTGGCAAGCACGTTTAAGTCCATTAAATTTCTGCGATAACTGGCTTTTGCATTGGCTATTTGCGCGACAAAATTTTGAATTTCGATATTCAACAAAACCAAATCCGATTGTTTGTAAATACTCGCCTCTACTAATTTTTTAAGAATATCGCGCTGACCATTGATAAGTTCTATCATGGATTCCGCAAACTGAATTTGTTTTAAATCAACAAGGCACAACAAATATTGGTCAGTAATATTTCTTTCAATATCGTGCGCCGTAATTTTTGAATTATTCTGATTGATTTGCGAACTCACTCTGAGTTGCTCTTTAGCAATATTGAGTTTTTTTTCGCCGTAAAGCGGCTGTAAAATATTGAACAAACCTTGATATTGTCCGCCGTTTGTGGTGCCCAGATCGTAACCAAAATATTTATCCGCACCCGTTGAGTTAAGTTCGAGTGCCAGTTTATTATTATCGGTTGTAATGATGGGAGCAAATAAAAAAATTCCTGTTAAACCCGTTTGAGGTTTAGTATAAATAGCTTTCAGACGATCTTCATCGAGTGTATTTATTCGGTTTAAATTGCTATTTTCATAAATTAAGGGATTGTTTTTAGTCGCAGCATTTGTATAAAAAGACAAAGTATTTTGGCAATGCGCACTGCCACAAAAGAGAAATGGCAAAAAGCAAAAAGCAAAAAGCAAAATACTTGATAGCTCATAGTTAACAGTTGGCAACTCTTTTAGTTTGTTATTGACAACCGACAACTCATAATGTTCAACTGATTTTGCTTTTTGCTTACTCATCTCTATAGATTTGACTTGTGCTTTGTGCTATTATTTTATTATCAAATAAATATTTAAGAATTAAGAATGATTCAGTGACAATTTTCAATTATTTAACTTGCTTTAACTTACTTCCTTTCGCTACAAACGGTTATTTTTAAATCATACTTCTTTGATTCATTTCGTCCGTGGCAGTGCTACGAATTTATAAACCAAATCGTTTGATTCAAAAATAATTCGTTTTCGCATGAAAACAAAAAGTTAAAACAAGTTCATTATCTAAATCTTAATTAGCGCCATGGCAATTTTTATATTTTTTGCCTGAGCCGCACGGACACAAATCGTTTCTGCCCACTTTTGGTCCGTCGTGAACAATGGTAACAGGTCCCGAATTTTCACGCCCCGCATTAGCAGCGGCTTGTTGCATCATTTTACGTTCCGCTTCTGCGCGTTGCATGGCAGAATTATTTTGTGCAAACGCAGGTCGGCGAATAGGTGCTGCCGCGCGTGGTGCTTCCTCAATCAGTAACGTACCTTTCGATAGATATGATGTTACGTGTTTATTTACTCTGCCGATAAACTCCTCGAAAAGCGCAAAGGCTTCCACTTTATAAATTACGAGTGGATCTTTTTGCTCAAAACTCGCACCTTGCACAGAATCTTTTAATTCATCCATATTGCGCAAATGTTCTTTCCATTCGTCGTCTATGATAGCCAGCGTAACAGCTTTTTCAATATCTTTCCAAATAGATTTACCATTTGTTTCAACGGCAGGTTTGAGGGCTGCAGCAATTTGTAAGGCACGCGCTCTGCCATCTGTAAATGGAATATTTATGCGTGTATATCGCGTACCTTCATTTTTATAAACGTCGGTACAAATTGGCAAAAGTTTATCAATAATGCGTTGCGATTTTTCATGATAGAAGTGCATGAATTTATCCTGATACTCGTCAACCAATTGGGCTTCTGTCTGCGATTTAAATTCAGCTTCTGTAATTTCTGGATTGTAACCCAAAACTTCCCAACTACTTTGCTGTAAAGCAGCAAAATTATTTTGTCTCTTCGCATCGCTCACCAATTGCGATGTGAGCGACATGAACATGGTATATAAATCTACTTCAAGGCGTTCGCCGCTGAGTGCGCTGTACCTTTTTTTATAAATCGCGTCACGCTGTGTGTTCATCACGTCGTCGTACTCGAGCAAACGTTTACGAATACCAAAATTATTTTCTTCTACTTTTTTCTGAGCGCGCTCAATAGATTTAGTTACCATAGAGTGTTGAATCATCTCACCCTCTTTGTGTCCCATTTTATCCATCAAACCAGCTATTCGCTCCGATTGGAACAAACGCATCAATTCATCTTCTAAAGAAATATAAAATTGTGTCGAACCTGGATCACCTTGACGACCTGCACGACCACGCAACTGACGGTCAACACGGCGTGAATCGTGCCGCTCAGTTCCAACTATTGCTAATCCACCCGCTTCTTTCACACCCGTACCGAGTTTTATGTCCGTTCCACGACCTGCCATGTTTGTTGCAATTGTTACTGCACCCGATTGACCAGCAGCTGCAACAATTTCTGCCTCACTTTGGTGTTGCTTGGCGTTTAGTACTTTATGCTCCACGCCGCGCATCTTCAACATACGCGAGAGTAATTCCGATTTTTCAACGCTTTTCGTACCAACTAAAACTGGACGACCTGCTTCGCGCATCCGCACAATTTCTTCCGTCATGGCGTTCAGTTTCTCGCGTTCAGTTTTAAAAACCACGTCTTCCGAATCTTGTCGCGCAATAACGCGATTAGTAGGAATTACGACCACGTCGAGTTTATAAATTTGCCAAAATTCGCCTGCTTCTGTTTCCGCTGTTCCCGTCATACCACAAAGTTTGTGGTACATTCTGAAATAATTTTGTAGCGTTATCGTCGCATAAGTTTGAGTAGTTTCGCCAATCTTAACGTTTTCTTTCGCTTCTAAGGCTTGGTGCAAACCGTCAGAATAACGGCGACCTTCCATGATACGACCCGTTTGTTCGTCAACAATTTTTACTTCATTATCTTGAATGACGTATTCGACATCATTTTCGAAAAGAGTGTAAGCTTTTAACAACTGACTAATACTGTGCAAACGCTGCGATTTAATCGAGAACTCTTGCGCTATTTTTTCTTTTTCAGCCTGTTTTTCTTCATTGGGCACTTCAGTATCAGCATCAATCTTCATCATTTCGCCCGTAATATCGGGTAAAACAAAAAAGTTAACATCATTGTGACCTTTAGATAACCACTCTGCGCCGCGCTCAGTGAGTTCTACGTTTTTATTCTTTTCATCAATCGTGAATAGCAGCGGCTCATCAGCAACAGGCATACGTTTCGATTGCTCTTGCATATAATTATTCTCCGTCTTCTGAAGAATAACGCGAATGCCGTCTTCGCTGAGATATTTTATAAGCGCGCGGTTTTTTGGTAATGCGCGATACGATCTGAATAAAGCCAATCCACCTTCGCCTTCTTCCTGTCCTGTGCTACCACTCGCAATGAGTTTTTTTGCATCGAGCAAAAAGCGATTCGATATTTTGCGCTGTTCTTCCAAAATGCGTTCAACTTCTGGTTTCAGTGCAATGTATTCTTGCTCATCCTGTCCAGCAGTAACGGGTCCAGAAATAATGAGCGGTGTACGCGCATCGTCAATTAAAACAGAATCCACCTCATCCACCATTGCGAAATGGTGTTTTTGTTGCACCAAATCTTCTGGACTATTCACCATGTTGTCGCGCAGATAATCGAAACCAAATTCGTTATTCGTGCCGTAAGTTATATCGCATTTGTACGCTGCAATTCTACCTACCGAGTGCGGTTGGTATTTATCAATACAATCTACCGTCAAGAATAAAAATTCAAAAAGTGGACCGTTCCATTCAGCATCGCGTCGCGCTAAGTAATCATTCACCGTTACGATGTGTACGCCAAAACCAGCGAGTCCATTTAAATACGCTGGCAAAGTAGAAACTAGCGTTTTACCTTCACCCGTTCCCATTTCGGCAATTTTACCATCATGCAAAACCATACCACCAATGAGTTGCACATCATAATGCACCATATTCCAAACAATATCGCCACCCGCTGCTTTCCAAGAATTTTTCCAAAATGCTTTCTCTCCATCAATGCGCACGTTAGTTTTTCCTTTTGCCACCATGCTGTGGTCGTGTTCGGTTGTAGTGACTTCTAATTCTGTATTTTCAGAAAAACGGCGCGCTGTTTCTTTTACCACTGCGAAAGCCTCAGCTAAAATATCGCCGAGGATTTCCTCTATAAGTTGGTCTCGTTCTTTCTTGAGTTCATCAACTGACTTGAACAAATCTTCTTTTTCTTCCAAATCTTCCGTAACGAGCGCTGCTTCGAAAGTATTTTTTATACGCGCCTCAATATCCGCTGTATAATCTGCGATGCGTTCACGAAACTCCAACGTTTTTTCACGCAGTTCATCATTACTCAAACTTCTGTATTCTTCAAAAAAAACGTTGATGCGCGCCACATTAGGTTGATATAAAGAAATATCTTTTTCTTTTTTGGTCGGCCCAAAAATCCGAAATACTTTATCGAAAAATCCCATGTACTAATTTATTTTTTATGATAACGCCGAATCGGCGATAATGTAGTTAACGCGACGCAAATTTAGGAAATTTAAAACACCTTTAATAACGCGACTAATTTTATTCCAAACATAATTTGTGTCAATGTGTCAGTTTATTTTCACTAATAAATTATTATACCAACAAATATTGGCAAATGTTTCAATTTATTTTGGCGGATTAGCTATTCATTAAGGAATTGGGAAGCATTAATAAAAAGGGTAAAGATTTAGAATAATCTAATTCTGGATATTCAAAACCTAAAGCACGCAAGTTTTTGTAATAAGTTTGATGATGATTGTAATAATTTTTCTCTGACGTAACGAACCATGCTTTTTGACCTAATTTTTGTGCTAAAAACCATTTTTCAATCAATCGTCCACTTCTGCCGTTGCCATCGTTGAATGGATGAATTTTTACAAAAACCAAATGAATTAACGCGGCAAAAAAGAAAACTTCTTCAAAACTCAAAATTTCTTTTAATAAAACATCTATATCGTCATATAATTTATTTATTTGGCTCGCAACTTCAAATGGCGAAATAGCTACATACTCAATCCTTACATCGGATGTGCTTACATACATATTGTGATTGCGTAGCTTACCTTGTTGATGCTTGGCTACTATGTTTTTAGTAAGCAGTTTGTGCGCTTCATAAATGTTTTCTTGATTTAAAACATTGATTTTTGCAAAGGCGTAAGCATTGTACAAATCATCTATTTTTTTAGTGTAGTCGAGCAAAAATTCAATACCAAATTTTTTGTGTTTGATATAGTTATCCAATTCTATTTCTTCACCTTCTATTTTGGAACTATAAACCGATGATACCGATGTGTAAAAACTAAACGAATCGGTACTAATTTCAGCATCGTGTAAGGCATCGAATGTTTGCTGCAAATTTTTTGGTATTTGTTCTAAATAATCGTGCAATAAATGTGTCGGTAATATTTTTAACTCAAAATCCATAAATAAAGTTGTTCGGTGTAGGCAAGTGCGGTCTCACAAAATTTATCACCACTTAATAATAATTTTTACAAATTTACTTGTTAAAAATGGATTTGAACAAGAGCGGGTGATAATTGACATAATTTCTTTAAAAATCATAGCATTTCCAATTTATACGCGTCTAATTTTAAAATAAACCCCACTGCGAACAAAATTAAATGGGGTTTTACAATTATTTCTGTCTTAATACAGAATAAATTTTTTTATTTCGAAAAAAGCTATTACTTTTGCATTTCAAATATCGCGGGATGGAGCAGTAGGTAGCTCGTTGGGCTCATAACCCAAAGGTCATAGGTTCGAGTCCTGTTCCCGCTACACAAAAAGGTTTTAATTAATTGTTAATCAATTTTTTAAAACCTTTTTTCTTGTTTAAGGGGAACATTTAAGAGTACAAAATAAGAAATCGTTGTTCATTTTGTAACTGCCTCCTCGAAATTTTTTCCATTCCTTATCATTTTATAACTCACTTAAACGAGATTCGGCACGTCGTTTGCCTATTGATTATCAACAGTGTAACAAAAACAGTTCAAATCTCCCCCAGTTCTGTTTGAGTTGCAAAGATACCTCCCACTACTACACCCTAATTTTACTATAATCAAAGCATACCGATTTAATGAGAAAATTATTAAAATTCACATCCGTGTGGGCATTTATGGCATTTAACGTCAGTGCAAGTAAACATTTTAACGCCGATGAGGCAACACAATTGTATATAAAAAAATATACAGCTCTTTCTACATTCGAATCCATGCGCAGTGGTATTCCCACCAGCGTCATTTTGGCGCAGGGTATTTTGGAATCGCGTTCTGGGCAATCGGAGTTGACGCAAAAAACGAATAATCATTTTTGCATTAAGTGGCGTAACAACATGAAAAATTTTGAATGTGCTAATTTTAAAGATGACACCTACGACAAAAAAGGAAGAAAAATTGCAGAGCCCTTTGTAAAATATCCAACGGTTGAAGAATCGTACAAGCATCACAGCGAATTTTTACGCGCTAATCCATTGTACAGAAATCTTTTTACTTTCCACCGCGATGATTACAAAAATTGGAGTATTGGTTTAGAAAAATGTGGCTATGCTACAGAAAAAAATTACGGACAAATGTTGGTACGCATTATTGAACAAAATAAACTTTTTTTGCTCGATATGCCAGATGCACTTCAGCCAGATCAAGAATTTAATTTCACTCCCACTATTACGGCAGCATCAGTTGAAGACAAGCCAGAACAACCAAATTTAGTAGCAAATAACAATGCCATGAGCGAAGGATTTTATGAATACATTTCATCGAGCAGCGAAACATTGGATGTTTCTACAAAGAGTATTCCGATCGGTAAGAATAATCTGAAAAAAGAAAAATTAGTTAAAAAAGCAACACCGACACCAGCGGTAGAAGGATTTTATGAGTTTTCAACTGGTCAGCAATAGAGCATTAGCAAGATATTCTTTTTATAATTATTACAACCACAACTACACAAGGCTGCTCCGCAAAGAGCAGTCTTTTTTTTATTTTTATGAAGATAATACAACAAATTAAAAAGTTGCGTTAATTTTACAAAATTATTTAAACTTCTACGTCACTTCTTATGATACTTTTACAAGCAGCAGGTATTTTTTCACCCGCCAATTTAATACTTTTATTAATTCCTTTGGTGTTGTACTTTTTTACTTACAAGCCTCAAATGGAGCAAAACAAAGCACAACAAAGTTTTGGAAACAGTTTAGAAAAAGGCAAAGAGGTAGTTACTACGGGTGGCGTGATTGGTAAAATAAATAAAATTGAAGGACTTGTGGTGACATTAGAAGTTGATAAAAATACATTTCTCCGCGTTACTAAATCATCTATTGATAGGAGTTTAACCGAGTCTTACGCAAAAGCGACAGCAGCTGAAAAAGTGTAATTATGAATTTGATACAGAAAATTATCGCACAATTCAATAAAGATAGGGTGGTGTTTTTAATCTGTCTCTCGCTTTCGTTTATGTTTTGGGTGCTCAATCGTTTACAAACCCAAGTAGAGCGCACCATAACTGTACCTATTTCGTATTCTTTACCCGATGAAATGGCTTTTGAAGAACCACCGCTCCAAAATGCGCAAATTGTATTTCAAGCGAACGGTTGGGATTTATTTTCGCGACCGATACAAGGTATAAATGCCGTTTTAAATTCGGATTCTGTGCAGGATATTCCTCTCAGAACTTTAGCAAGTGCACAATTAGGCGTTAACGTTACGAATTGTGAACCAGAGAGCATTAACGTTATTCTGAACGATTCGGAAGAAAAAATTGTACCCATTACACCCGTTACACAAATTGGTTTTGCAAATGGCTACAACATGAGCGATCGGGTGCGATTAACACCCGCCACTGTTCGCGTTATCGGACCCAAAAGACTCATCGCTGAACTCACGGAAATAAAAACCGATACAATTATTGCCAAAAATTTACGTGGCGAAATGAAAATAAAAGTCAACTTGAATACCCATCCGTTGTTGCGCTTCGATGTCATGCAAACAAAAGCTGTTTTAAAAGCGGAGCAATTCACAGAAAAAACAATTTTTGCAAACATCAATTTAGAAAACGCTCCCGTCAAACTCAAAGTTTTTCCCAATAAAATTAAAATTGATTGTGCCGTGCCCCTCAGTAAATATAACGAGGTTACTTCAGCACAATTTATACTCACTGTTGATGTAAGTTTAGCCAACATCAAAGAAAAAAATAACAACGTCCCGATTACGATTTTAAAAATGAGCGAGTTCGCGCAAAATGTTAAACTCACACCTGAAACGGTGGAATTTTATTTTGAAAAATGAAAATGCTAATGTTGTTTAACTGCATATTTTAAAAACTTACTTTTCAATTTCAAGCTAAGATAGTAAATTATTTTAAGGACACTTTTTTAAAACAACTCAAATAGTTGTTTTAAAAAAATCATTTTGGAAACAGCAACTCGTTATTATAAGTTGAGAGGGGCATATAAAATCTATGAATTCTAAAAAATTTACGAAGTTAAAACGTATTTTTGCGATTTAAAAATTCAAAACATGGTCACGCTTCAAATTTCAAAACTAGATAAAAACATTGCAGGCGAGATACACTTAGTGGGATCTAAAAGTATTGCGAATCGCATTTTAATAATTCGCGCGTTGGCGACTGAAAAATTTGAAATTTTGGGATTACCAACGGCTAAAGATACGGTTACACTCAACGCACTGCTTAAACAAACCGATAACTTAGTGTACGATGCGGGGCAGGCAGGAACGACGTTTCGTTTTTTAACAGCATATTTAGCACTACAACCTCAAACTCATATTTTAACAGGTTCTGAACGGATGAAGCAACGCCCGATTGGTAAATTGGTTTCCGCGCT
>JAYVVO010000418.1:0-3624 GCA_043786955.1 Saprospiraceae bacterium | reverse complement strand
CCTTAAAAATATCGTTGTTGTAAACAAAGCAGATTCCTTTTTTTATATCCGTCGTAGAAGCCATAAAATTTTCTAAATTTAAAATTGGACGCAAAAGTAAGAATAATTTGGTAAAAACCGTGTATGTATTTAGCTAAAACTAAAATGTTTATCCGTTTATTGGAGTTACTACATATCGTGAGCTAGCGAAAGCAGTTTAGTATTTATGTAATTACATTTTAAAGCATTCTTTGATTGGCGGATTTATACATTCTACTAATATAAACTGCAAATTTTTCAGAATCTTCTGATATTTGTATAAAAATATTTCGCCCTTTCCATTTTATTATTTCTACACCATTAGAATATATTCCAATTGATTGAATTTGCTCAAATTTAAGATTGTGATTTAAAGAGCCCACAAAAACTATTCGTTTATTTGTTAAATATAGTTTTCCATAATCTGGCAATTTCAAATCTAAAACATTTCGGGGTTTAAATTCTGAATTAATTATGGGTATATCAAAGTTTAAGTTCCATCTGTCAATTTTATCATAATTTGATCGAACTAAAAATTCATACCATTTTGATTGTGTTTCAAAATAACAGAATTCATCCTTTTGTAAATTATGAAAAATTGCAACTTTATTAATTTGTCCAAATTTCCATGTCCAGTATTTTTTTCGCCTAATTATTTCTGAACTTATATCATCTGGTAGTTTTAATTCAAGATTTTTTAAAATTGAGTTTAATTCTTCTTCGTCAACAGGAGATATTGTCTCGCAGTTTAATAATTCTCTGAAATATGGTTTTAATAAAGCTATTTTAGCTTCGTATTTAATTTTATTAGATTCAAATTCTGAGAGTCTTAAGTTGTATCTTATTTCTTCAATTCTAAATTTATCTTCAGGAGTAATTTTTTTACTTTTAATCGCTTTGTCATATTCTTGACGGTATAATTTTCCTACAATTTCAGTATGAATCTTTTTAGTAATGCTCGGATCTAAATTGAATATATTTTGAAGATGTAACAATTCAGAGAATTGCAAATCTGTAATTTTGTAATTTTTTACACAGTTATTCAAATATACTGCATAAAATTCTATGAAGTTTAATTGATAAACACTGTAAACATCAATTGGTATTTGATCAGTAATTAATTTTAAATCTTCTACACTTATGTCTAATATTGGTTGAGTTGCCAAAGTATTATTTATCTCGATAACAACATTTTCTTCAGGATATTGTCTAAATAATCTTTGAAAAAAGCTTGGGTTAATAAGTTGCTGATAGATAAAAATATTTTTTTCCATATTTTAATTTCCAATTTTAATATTCTCTGTATTCTTCATAAATTGGACGATTCCATTCGCAAACTCCACCATGATGAGAACATGCGCCTCTTCCTTTTGCATTACTTGGGCTGTCTTGACCGTCACAACAAACTGTCTGATAGTATGAAACTTTCCTTTTTATAGGATTAAGTTTATCATAGAGCCTATCGGATTCTTCAGTCCTGGAAAGTTTATAATTAACTAAAGCGCTTACTTTATCACCTAACTTCTCATAGCATTTTCCAATTTTTACATAAGTATCATAATTTCCAGATCTTTTATAAAAATCAATTGCTAACTTATATTTAGATAAACCTACATAGCATTCTCCTTTTTCATAATCAAAGGAAGGAATACCATTTACTTTTTCTGAATTTTCATAATTCTCTAAAGCCTTTTTAAACTTTCCTTCACTTAACGCCCTATCTGCTATATGTTTAAAATTATTGGCTTCTATAAATATCTTTTGATCCTTTATCTGTTTTTCCTTTAATTCTTTTGCAATTTGTGCGTCTCTAATATTTTTTGCTTCATTTTCTATTTTTTGAATGTGTTGGTAATGGAAATGAAACGGGATACTTATTATGATAATTGAAACAAAAAAATATTTTTTAACATTTTTAGTGAGTGAAAAATGAAAAAATTGTTCGATGTAATTAGTGGTTTTATAATAGATAAAAGAAGCTGCAATTAACATGAGGATTCCAATTACAAACCTATTCTCTAGATTGTAAATCCCAACTAAACAAAAAAATAAAGCTATAAATGAATTAACTTTATTATTATTTTTTAAAGATAATTTTGGAAGGTCAGTTTTATAAACTGATAAATCAACTTGACGTGAATCGGGGATAAGATATTTTACATATTTCATTCGCTATTTATTTGCTAACGTCCTGATATTTTATTTGAAAAGTTATTTTAAAAATAAGTTCTCTCATTAAATCAGCAAATAAGAAAAAAACTTATTGCGAAAAAGTATATGTTAAAAAATTGAACGACAAAAATCTATTTTGGTTCAAATATTTATAAAAAAATTTACCTGTCATTCAGAAAATTTTTTTGCTTGCACATTTGCAAGAAAGTTACTCAAAACTTTTACTATCAGGTATTGTATACTAAATAATTTGGCTTGTAATTTTTTTAGATTAAACGATCATGTTTAAGAAATTATAATGATGGTTATTTTCATTTCCCATCATATGCCCATTTAACATAAATTGAACCCCACGTATAACCGCCACCGAACGCCGTTAAAATTAAGTTGTCTCCTTTTTTAAGTTGATTTTCATATTGCCACAAACTCAATGGAATTGTTGCTGCGGTGGTGTTTCCGAATTTTTGAATCGTCACCATCACTTTTTCGGCTGGTATGTTCAACATTCCGCCGACAGAATCAATAATGCGTTTATTAGCTTGGTGTGGAACGAGCCAATCAATTTTTTCAATCGTTAAATCGTTGCGCTTTAAAACTTCTTCAGTCGTACTGACCATACCTTTTACCGCCGCTTTAAAAACAGGTTGACCGTTCTGCCAAAGGTTGTGTTCTTTATTATCAATCGTTTCATGCGATGGAGGATGCAATGAGCCACCTGCTTTCATACGTAAAAAATCTTTTCCTGCGCCATCTGCGCGCAAAACCGAATCTATCACACCTTCTTTTTCGGTTGTCGGCTCTAACATCACAGCACCTGCGCCGTCGCCAAATAATATACACGTCGTTCTATCCGTATAATCGGTTATGCGCGACATCGTATCGGCACCGACGACAATTACTTTTTTGTGCGTTCCTGTTTCTATAAATTTTGAACCCGTGCTTAAAGCATATAAAAAACCTGAACACGCTGCACTCAAATCAAATCCCCACGCATTTTTTGCACCAACCTTTAGCGCAATCGTGTTGGCAGTATCTGGGAAGTGCATATCAGCAGTTACGGTAGCACAAATAATTAAATCAACGTCTTCGGGATTGGTATTTGTTTTTTCTAATAAAACTTTGACTGCTTCTGCACCCATATCGGAAGTAGCCTTCGTCAAATCTTTCAAAATATGGCGTTCTTTAATACCTGTTCTCGAGGTTATCCATTCATCGCTCGTTTCAACCATCGTCGCAAGCTCATCATTTGTTAAAATGTAATCGGGGACATAACCGTGAACGCCAGTAATGGCAGCATAAATTTTAGGCATAAGCAAAACAAATAGAGATGATTGTGTTTGTAAAACGCTTAAAGAATTGCAAAGTTAAGAATTTATAACGAAAATCGCATTCAAGAAATTTTCAAAAAATAAAGAAGTTAAAAATAAGTATCTC
>JAYVVO010000417.1:0-25023 GCA_043786955.1 Saprospiraceae bacterium | reverse complement strand
AATTAAAATAAAGAGGTTGTGTGCAAACACAACCTCTTTTGTTTTTTGTTATACTTGGTTTAAGCCTTTGAGATTTGAGTTATCGCTCAGTTGTTTTAGAAATATTTATTGCGAGCGAAGAGATATAAATGCACGAATACGGGCGTTTATTAACACTTTTTATGAGTGGCTAAAAAAAATCTAAATAATTTGAATACTCCTAATTTACGTTTTAAATTTGGCTTATAAATAAGTTCTACCAAATATTACAATCAATAACTTTAGTTCTATCTCAAAATTAAAATCTTGTCATAATCCGTAAATTTTCGTAATTTTGTAAAACGGAATTCTTAAATTAAATCAATAAACAACGTCATGATAACTATTGATAAAAAAATTATGGAGTGGGCTAATATTTCAGAAAGTCAACTTTTAGAGGACATTGCTATCATGCTGTATCAAAAAAAGAAATTAAGATTCGGACAAGCCGCAGAAATGGCTCACATGAACTATGCAGAGTTTCAATTTTTATTGGGGCGTAATAAAGTTCCAATCAATTACGGAGCATCAGAATTACTTGAGGATTACGAAACCATAAAAAAACTTAGAAAATAAAATGGTTGTAGTAAGTGATACAACTACAATTAGCAATCTTTTTTTGATTAATAAATTAGACATCTTAGAGAAACTATTCGGGAAATCCTGATTCCGAAAGCTGTTTTCAGAGAATTAGAAAAATTAGAGGAAAGTAATATCTCGATTGAGTTTATTAGAAATCAGACTTAAATAATTATTACGGATGTAGAAAATTGCTCGTTCGTAGAAATTTTATAAATCAATTTGGATATTGGCGAATCGGAGGCAATAACGTTGCAAAAGAGAAAAATGCCTCGCTTTTGATAATTGATGAGATAAAAGGCAGACAGTATGCTAAGCAATTAAATATTAATATTATCGGCTTAGTCGGTATTTTAGTTCAAGCCAAACAAGAGGGAATAATTGATAGCGTAAAAGAAACTCTTGAAGAACTAAAAACAAAAGCAGGATTTTGGATTAGTAAAAGTTTGTTAGAAACTGCATTGAATTTATCTCTCGAAAATGGATTAAAAAAACGATGAGGTTTATTTACAACGCTCGGTTCGTTCTCTGATCGAACTAATTTTCTAGTTGGATATGAATACCACCCTACCGAAACCATTTTTTTATTTTTTGAAACACATCCAGCTTGCGCGCAGGTTTTTTACCATCGTGCGTGATATTATTTTCAAAATTAAAGTGCAATTTTAGTGCGTACGATTTTATTTGCGCGTCATCGTCTGTCAGCATCTCTTCTATAAATGTTTTGGAAGTATGAAACATCATCGCATTGGCTGACACACCGAAATACGTGCAATGTGGCGCGTGTGCTAAATTTTTATTATTCGGTGGTTGTCCGTTTTCTAAAAAATAATCTATTTGATAGATTTCGGCATCGCTGTTGCGCAATCGCTCTGTGCCTCGTCGTTCGTTCCGCCACGGATGTTCGGGTTTTTGAAGTTGTTGGAGCAGAAAATCTTTTCGCCACAATGTAATTTGATGCGACATAAGATAGCCAGACGTTTTTTTATTTATTAAAGCTAAACTTAAACCTTCAATAAATTCAGCGGCCGGTTCCGTTTTATATTCATTCGAGGTATGCAATTTAACTTGTTGCCAATTATTTTTTTGCGTCGCATCAAACAAAGCTGCGAAAAAAGAAGCGGAGACAGCATCTTTCAACCACATATCTTCTTGAAAGTAAATGATATAATCGGCAGAAATTTTATTTTCTAACAAAAAAGACAATCGCGTTGACCATTCACCTTTGCCAGATTGTATATTTTCAAAACCTTCGATGTTTACTTTTAATTCTTCTGTGGCAAAAAAATAATCACACGGAATATGGGAATCCCAATATTTTTTAAAAAAATACGCAAAACCTGAGTAGAGGAGTTCATACCTATCGCAAGCGTGAACAAGAACGGCGAAAGTTTTTTTGGATGAATCAATCATTATTACAAAAAAATAAGTTTCTAAGCGCAATTCTTCACCGCGTTTAGAAACTTAAAGGTAAATTCTTTTTCCGAATTTGTGGGATGTTTTTGTTTTTATCTAATCCAAACGCCAGCATTCCAAGAATAACCTCTGCGTGTTTGCGCCCAATAACCACTTTTGTATCTATAACTTGGACGCGGAGCTGCCCAATAACCAGGATGCCAAGCATACGCATTTCCCGCCCACACCCAATCGCCATCAATCCACACATGATTTGGATAGGGGCGCGGTGGCGGCGCAATATAAACGGGTCTCGGACGAACATTTACATAATAACCCGGTTGCGCATAGACGGCACAAGCTGTTTGTGTTAATACGACATAAGCCATTAAAAATAAAAATACTACCTTTTTCATAATTGGATTAATTTATGGACGATAAATTTCTTAAAACCTTTTTAACTTTTTTTTAAACTTCAAATTCCGTTAAAATTTATTAGAAATTGGTTAAAATTTTCCTAAAACATATACTACCAATGTTATTTTTTTTGATTGTACTAAAATTTTGTTAAAACAGTATTGTCGATTGATTGATAGACTGTAATTTGCACAATGCAATCCGTAATATTAAAATTTTTGTTTTTTTTGTGCATCAGTACAAGATTATTGAATGCACAAACCGCGTCGTCTCTGTTGTTTATTGACAGTATTAAAATTCATGGCTACGACCGAACCAAGTTGCGCATCATTAAACGCGAAATGAACCTTAAAATAGGTGATTCGCTTAACATAGCAGATCTCAATTCAAAATTACTTTTTAACAGAAACCGATTATTTAATACCAATTTATTCAGTTATTGCGATTTAAAATTCAAATGTGACTCTACGTTACAACACGGGACTGTTGATGTAGGCTTAACCGAAAAATGGGCAATTTATCCAGGCATTATTTTAAAACCTGCCGATAGAAACATCAATGTGTGGCTCAAAGATTTCGGAGCCGGTTTAGATAGATTAAATTATGGCATTTCGCTTTCGCACGTCAATACCTCAGGCAATCGCGATCCGCTTATTTTAACGATGCAGTTGGGTTATACACCAAAAATTGCATTGGCTTATGATTTTCCGTACATTGATAAAAAACAGCAATGGTTGGTCAGCTTCGATATTGGTTACTCGAATAATCATGAGGTTTTTTACAATACCATAAATAATAAATGGATTCCGTTCAACGATACGCTCAAAAATATTAATAAATCGTTTGTCACTGAATGGGGTTTGATTAAACAACCTGAATTATTTACGCAGCATTATTTCGCACTTGGTTATGCTTTTAATCATGTGGATCAAATTATTGGCACTGATTTAAACCCTAATTATTTTGGCGACGGCGCAACACGGCAGCAATATTTATACGCTTATTATTCTTATATTCACGATACGCGCGATTTAGGTCCGTACCCGTTGTCGGGTCATCTCATTTCAGCAACGTTAGTTAAGTACGGATTAACACCTGCCGATGATGTTAATTTATTAAACCTGCAATTGAAAGTATCGCAAGCTTTTAAGTTTTCTCGAAAATGGAGTGCCAGTACGGTTTGGAAAGTTAAAACGTCGCTTATCAGAGACAATGTTCCGTATAATTTTTCACACGCTTTTGGTTTTGGTAGCGATTATATTCGCGGCTACGAATTGTACGTGGTTGATGGTTTAGATTTTGGTTATTCTAAAAATACGCTTCACTACGAACTTTACAATCGCGACATAAAACTCGATAAGTACATTAAACCCAACTGGCTCAAAGGTTTTCGGAATGTTCCTTTCCGTTGTTATCTTTCTGCGCATTTCGATGCTGGAATTTCTAATGGTGGCAGCACCGAATCAAGTAATAGTTTTTACGGACAAGTGCAATATGGCTATGGTTTAGGATTTGATGCCGTCGTTTATCATAATTCTGTTTTCGCCATTCAATACAGCATTAACAGAGTCGGCGAAAAAGGTTTTTTTATTCATCAAAGCATCGCATTTTAGTTTTAGTTAGGGTTTTGTTTTTGTGGTTCTGGTGGTGCGTTATAGATCGTCGAATTAGAATCGTAAGCAGGTTTTTTACTCGCGTTGCTCATGTCATCCATCGCGCGACCAACTTCTTTAAAAAAATCGGTTGCAAATGGTTTTAATCCACCCACTGTCGCTAATGTTTGTGTGCGTATGGGTTCTAAGTAAACAAATGTGCGTGAAGTAGCTTTGGTTTCGTTATCAATAATCTGGACGCTATCTGCAAAGGAAACGAAAACGCTAAAAACAAAAACGAAAAAAAAGCCTAAAAGACCACCACCCAGCATTTGATTTATCATATTAACGTGCGATACTTGCATTAGACCAGTAAGTGCTTCAGCGGCAGTGCCAATAATCCAACGCGAAATAAAAAAAGTAATCAATGCACCTGCAATAAACATAAGTGGCGAATAAGCACCGATACTTGTTTCTAAAACGCGCGTTAAGGCTGGCGAAAATTTAAATGCCGCCAAAATGGCAATGAAAAACGATAGCACGCTTAAAACAGTATTAATAATGCCTTGCCTAAAACCCGCAATAAAACCAAAAGCCAAAGCACCTATAAATAATAAATCAATTGTCATAGTATTCTTGCAGTTTGGAAATTTGTAATTCGATAAACAAAAATAATTCTTTTTTTTGAGACTGTACGAGTTTTTAGAAGTATCGTAGGTTTTATTCGACTAAAATCAAAATTGTTAAAATTATAAATGTTTTTGGGATGTTTTATTGTAGCTTTATAAAAAATTTATCATGACTTGGTCGAACTATTTTTTTTTATTTGGTGTCGTTGGTTCGCGCTATTTTTTAGTTGCAACCATAGCTTTCACCGTAATGTATGTCGTTCGTAAGAAGACAGTGGCTCAAAAAAAAATCCAATCCAAATTTCCTAAATTAAGCGATTACCAACGCGAAATTTTATATTCCATTAGTTCGCTTTGTATCATGTCAGTCATTCCAGCGTTTATTTTATTTAGTCCCTCAGCCAAACCTTTTTCACGAATCTATACCCACGTTTCAGATTACGGCGTGCCATACCTGTTCATTTCGTTCGCGCTGATGTATTTTATGCACGATGCTTATTTTTATTGGGCGCACCGGTTGATGCACCATCCAAAACTTTTTAAATATTTTCATTTAGTACATCATAAATCAACGAACCCTTCGCCGTGGGCAGCTTATGCTTTTCATCCATTAGAGGCTCTTGTTGAAGGGGGAATTTTTGCCATTTTAGCTTGTGCAATTCCTATTTACCAACTCAATTTTGCGCTGTTTTTTTTATTTCAGATAATTTACAATGTGTATGGTCATTTAGGTTTTGAACTATATCCTAAAAAATTTAACAAACATTGGCTCGGCAGATGGTTAAATACATCGGTGGCTCACAATCAACATCACGAACATTTTAATGGTAACTATGGTTTGTACACACTCTTTTGGGATAGAATGTTTGGTACACTCCGCGAAGATTACGATGCGCGATTTAGTGAGGTTGATAATCGCAGATAAACAGCTTCAATAATTAATTATACCATTTCGGCACACAAAAAAACGAATTATTCGTTTCATCACATTCGTTCTGAACTGTATCGAATGCATCGAGTTGAAGAATAATCACACCGCTAAATCTGTTTTTCTTCTCTAAGCTTAATTTATGTTTAAAGGTTAGTATTTCGTTGGGCTTCAAAATCCCATTTTTATTTTTTGTTTTTTCTGTTATAAAAATCTTATCTGCCATGATGGCGCCACGCGTTAATCGTTTTGTGCCTGAGAACAAAAAATGTATGGCTACATTGTCCTCCAGAGAACGCGTTTCACCGAATAAATCAACGGGTATTGTGCCAGCATTTTTTACTGAAATTTCTAATTCGACGTAATCAGGCGTAATTTTTAAAACTTTAACCGTATCAAAAACTAAATCTATGCAAGAGTCGCGAGGAATTATAAAACGATAATTTCCTGCCTTCAATAAGAAAGATGAACTCAGTATAAGCGTTAAAAGTAAAATTTTAAAGTATAAATTCGATAAGTTGTGCATGGAATCGGTTTTAATAAACAAAAATAACCTAAATCATTCAATTGCCATAATGTCTAAAGGTCGGTTGATGCATTCTTGCAAGGAAATAAAAGTTTCGGTGCGTTGTACTCCGTTAATTTTTTGAATTTTATCGTGCAGAACAGTGCGTAAGTGCGGCGTATCGCGACAAATAACTTTCGCAAAAATACCATACGCACCCGTAGTGTAATTAGCGGCTACTATTTCAGGAATGAATTTAAGTTGATCAGAAACAGATTCGAACATAGAACTCGACTCGAGATGAATACCGATAAAAGCTGTTACATCAAAACCTAATTTTGTAAAATCAAGAGAAATTGAAGAGCCAACAACCACACCTAATTCTTCGAGCCGATTCATTCGTACGTGAACCGTTCCGCCCGATACGCGAATTTGTTTAGCAATATCGGTGTAAGGTGTGTTGGCATTTTTCATTAAAACAGCTAAAATTTTCTTATCCACCTCATCAAAATCCAAAGTTCTGTTCATACTTTATAAAGTTAATCTTCCGCAAGCATTAAAATAATACTTGAAATTAATGTAAGAGCTAAAATTAAGGTAAAATATGAAATAAAATTGAAATTATGAGTGTTTGTTTAAAGGTTTGTTACAAATAGATGATATTTGCAACAGAAATTTCTACAACTATAATTTATGAGTACGCCTAAACTCGAAACTAAAAATTCAACGTTACAAAAATATTTGCCCATACTTCTCGCTTTAGGCGTAATCTTGGGTATGTGGGGCGGTTTGAAGATGCAGAACGATGTTTTTTTTAAACGCGTTAAACACACAAAAGGATCTAATGAAGTTCAAAAATCAATCTATCAAGGTCGCGTTGACGAAATTTTAAGTTATATTGATGCTAAATATGTTGAATCGGTAGACGATTCAGCTATTGTTAATATAGCCTTGAATAATGTTTTACAAAGTTTAGATCCACATTCCGTTTTTATTCCTTCTGCCGATGTGAAAATGCAAAACGAAAATTTAGATGGTGAGTTCACCGGCGTCGGTTGCGAAACTGTTTACTTCAACGATACTGCAACAGTGATAAGTGTTTATGCTGAAAGCCCAGCGCAAAATCAAATAGCGGTCGGTGATAAAATTATAGCAGTAAATGATTTTTCTGCCATTGGTAAAAATAATCGTTGGTTGCAAAATTGGCTGCATGGTGAAAACGAAAGTACGGTTAAAATTAAAATTTTATCAGAAAATAATGTAAGCAAAGAAATTTCAATCAAGAAAGAACGCATCATGGTTAATTCCATTCCTTCGGCGTATAACATCAATGATGAAACAATGTACGTTAAACTTTCAAACTTTAATAACAACACGACACACGATTTCTTACAAACTATTGATAAACTTTCTGACAAAAAGAAAAAAAATCTCATACTCGATTTAAGAAATAACCCAGGTGGTTATTTAGAAAAAGCAATTGATGTCCTTTCGCAAATTTTTTCTGATAAAGATAAACTTTTGCTTTATACCGACGGCAGAACGGTGCATCATAAAGAATATAAATCGACAGGTAGACAATTTTTTCCGATCGGTAAAGTCGCAATATTAATTAACAACAGTACAGCATCGGCTGCTGAAATTGTTGCAGGAGCTGTGCAAGATTACGATCGAGGCATTATCGTTGGTCAACGATCTTTCGGAAAAGGTTTAGTGCAAGAGCCGTATATTTTGCGCGACGGATCGGAGCTGCGTCTATCGGTTGCACGCTATTACACACCTTCAGGAAGATGTATTCAGCGTCCCTACAAAGGTAAATCTAAAAAAGAATATATTTCGGAGGGCAAATCGGATTCGATATTTGATGTAGCGCAAAAAACGCAATTCTCTTTTGAAAACCCAGATACCGCTACTTTTTACACCGCTAACGGACGCGTTGTTAAAGCGGGCGGCGGTATTCGACCAGATATTGAAGTTAAAGCGGAAGGCAGTTCCATAAATCCCGATTTTAATGTAGCAAAAAATTTATGCGCCGTTTTTGCAAAGCAATATTTTGAAAAATCAAAATTAGAACCGCAATTTTCTAAAACAACCAACTTAAACGATTTCATAAAAAACTTTTCTATTAGCCCACCTATTTTTTCAAGTTTTTTAGATTTTTTTGAACGCAGCACGCAAAAGAAATCTAATTTTTCGGAAGTGGAAAAATTAGAACTCAAAAAGCTGATGAGCGCACATTGCGCAGCATTAAAATTTGATAGCAACGCTTTTTATGCGTATCTGAACTATGACAGTGCAGAAATGGCAGAATCTTTAAAGTTTTTTAAATCGGATGCACCTTTAAAGTAAAACTTTTTCTATTAAATTTTTAACCTTTCGATAACCTTTTAAATGCAAGTACATAAGTTAAACTTAACTACACGTAACTTACTTTTGCGCAGCGAAAAATTCAAACTTAATTTTATTTCAATTGATTATCGAATCACCCATGTTTTTCATTAAAAAAAGTAGTAAAATAGGCGTTAGTTGTTTTTTTATACTTCTATTTTTTGGAGTCACGCTTACTAAAGTTTTTTCTCAAACTTCGCCCGATATACTCAATCTATCATTAAAGGATTTAGATAAAATTTTTCTCGACAAAAACTTAGCACTTTTAGTGTCGAAAGCGAATATTGATATTAATCGCGCCTATAAAAGTCAGGCATTGTTGTGGGATAATCCGCAAATTAGTACAGAGATTGGGTCAATTAATATTTTACAACCTAATTATGGCGACGCAGGTTTTCAACAAATTTACGGACAAGTTTCGCAATTAATAAAACTGGCGAAAAAACGTCAGAAGTTAGCCGATATTTCTGAATTTACGGCACAACTTTCCGAAGCACAGTTTTACGATTTAATGCGCTCACTCAAACACCAAGTTCATGCCGATTTTTATGATTTAAGTGCTGTTGAAACAAAATTGAAATGGTACAGTGCTCAAATTGGTATTTTTAATAAAATTATTGATGCTAACCGAACGCAATTTAAAGCGGGCAATGTGGCAGAAAAAGATGTGATTCGACTTTTAGCGCAGCGCGTTCAATTGCAACACGATTCGGCAGAATTAAATCGAAGTCGTATTGCCTTAAACACCGACTTAAAAACTTTATTGGCTTCCAAAAATGAAATTGAAGTAAAGCCGCAACTGCCGCAAATTAATTTAAATACTTCCGATATTGTTTTAGCGGATTTAATAACTTACGCCATTGCTAACCGACCAGATAACAAAGCGGCTGCACTAAATACGCGCGTTCAAGAAAAAAATCTTGTTTATCAAAAATCTTTGGCTGTACCCGACTTAACGCTCGGGCTTTCTTTTTCGCGCACAGGTTCATACATCAATAATTATCTCGGCGTGCAAGCAGGTATTCCACTGCCGATTCTAAATAAAAATCAATTCAATATTAAAGCTGCTGAGTACAGCATTAAACAACAAGAAGCACAACAAGAAAGTGTTGCGGTGTTAGTGAGTAGCGATGTTGTAAACGCTTACCGCAGATTGCTCGATTTGCAACGTTGGAAAAATAGCGAAGCTGCACAAGCCTACGCGGATTATGAAAAATTTTATAATCAGAACGTCGTAACTTCTTTTGAAAAAAGATTAATGACTTTAATTGAATTTATTGATTACTTCCAAACATACCAACAAAATAAGTTTCAGACCATTGACAACGATTTACAAACCATACAAGCAGCAGAAACTTTAGAATTTGTTGTGGGCAAAGAAATATTTAATAAATAGTATTGGTTGATAATTGTTAGTTGTTCATCGCAAATCGCTCTTAAACTAACAATGAACAACAAGCAATTACCAAATTAGTTAAATTATGAAATACACATTTTTCCTTTATGCTGTAATACTCTTTGCAATATCGTGTAAAAACGAATCCAAAGAAGTTAAACTCGTAAAAACTGCGTACGTTATCCCTGACACCTTACTTCAAAAGATAAAAATTGATACCGTAAAAAAGTCGCAACTTGTAAGTTCAATCACGCTGACGGGTATGGTGGATTTTGATCAAGATCATCAAGTGAATATTTACCCGTTAGTGAGCGGTAATATCCAGGACTTAAGTGTTCAATTAGGAGATCACGTTGAAGCTGGACAAGTTTTAGCAACAGTTAAAAGTAGCGAGATGGCAACTTTTAGCAGCAACCTAAATGTTGCAGAAGCATCAGTTAGAGGCACAAAAAGACAATTGGATGCATCTAAAGAATTATTTAGTTCAGGATTGAATACGCAATTAGACGTTTCAAATGCCCAAGTAAATTATGATCAAGCACTTTCACAGTTGGAATTAGTAAAACGCGTTTTGAAAATTAACGGTAATAGCACGAATGGTGATTTTGTGATTAAAGCACCCATATCTGGTTTTATAGTTCAAAAAAATATTACAAATAGTACAGCCATAAGAGCTGATAATGGCAGTAATCTCTTTACAATCTCAGATTTAAAAAATGTTTGGGTTAACGCTAATGTTTACGAATCGAATATCAGCAAAGTGCATTTAGGCGATGAGGTGGATATAACCACACTTTCGTATCAGGGACGCGTTTTTAAAGGGAAAATTAATAAAATTTTGAATGTCCTCGATCCAGCGAGCAAAGTTATGAAATTGCGCATTGTGCTTTCTAATCCCGATTATGCTTTAAAACCTCAAATGTTTACGACTATTTCTGTAAAAAATAAAGAAGATAAAAAAGCGATTTCGATACCTTCGCAAGCTTTAATTTTCGACCATAGTCAGTATTATGTTTTATTGTATAAAGGGAAAGGTCAAGCCGTCATCACCCCCGTCAATGTGCTTAATATTGCGAGCGACCGTGTTTATTTAAACAGCGGCGTTAATGAAGATGATAGGATTATTGGTTCTGATACGCTTTTAATTTACGATGAACTGAATAATTAGTTGTTAGTTGTTCGTTGATAGTTGTTCGTTTACGAACAATCCATGACGAACAACTATCAACGAACAACTAACAACTCTTATGATAAAGGTATTAAAAAACTTAATAGCATTTTCCCTCGGCAATAGATATTTTATAATTTTTGCAGCTGCGGCACTCATTGTAGCGGGTGTCATAACGTTTAAGAATATGCCGATTGAAGCATTTCCTGACGTTACAAACACTGAAATAAGTATCATTACACAGTGGCCTGGCAGAAGTTCGGAAGAGGTGGAGAAATTTGTTACTATTCCCATTGAAATTGCGTTAAATCCCGTTCAAAATAAAATTAGTTTGCGCTCTACTTCTATTTTTGGATTGTCGTATGTGAAATTAATTTTTGAGGATGGCGTTTTAGACGCTCAGGCGCGGCAACAAGTGATGAATTTAATTCCCAATGCCACGCTTCCAACGGGTTTATTGCCATCAGTTCAACCACCAACTGGACCAACGGGCGAAATTTTTCGATATACTATTCGAAGTTCTGTTCGTGATGTGCGAGAACTCAAAACCATGCAAGATTGGGTTATTGATAGAAAATTACGCGCAGTGCCAGGCGTGGGAGACGTTGTAAGTTTCGGCGGTAAAACAAAAACGTATGAAATAAAGGTTGATCCAGGTAAACTCACTTCACTCGGAATAACACCTTTAGATGTTTTTACGGCAGTTCAAAAAACCAATATCAATATTGGTGGCGATGTTATAATCCAGAATAACCAAGCATATGTTGTAAGGGGTATCGGTTTATTGAACGATATCAATGAAATAAAAAACATTATTGTCAATTATAACAACAGTATCCCCGTTTTAGTAAAAGACGTTGCACAAGTTGAAATTTCAAATGTTCCGCGTTTAGGTTGGGTTGCGCGCGCCGATGGTTTGGTTGATTCGACGGGAAAAAGAAATATTACAGATGAGGCAGACGTAGTAGAAGCCATAATTTTGATGCGTAAAGGCGAAAATCCAACTAAGGCTTTAGCGGGCGTGAAAGCGATGATTGATAAATTAAACACTTCCATTTTACCTGCCGATACCAAAATTATTCCTTACTACGATAGAACAGAATTAATTGATTTTGCCAGTCACACTGTTGAACATAACCTCGTTGAAGGCATTTTATTGGTAACGCTTTTGGTTTCGCTGTTTATGTTTAACTGGCGGACAACTTTTATTGTTTCTATTATTATTCCGACGGCACTGCTGTTTGCATTTATTTGTTTGCATCTGATGGGAATGTCGGCAAACTTACTTTCGCTTGGTGCCGTTGATTTCGGAATTATAATTGACGGTGCCGTAGTAATGGTGGAAGGTATGTTTGTTATTCTCGACCATAAAGCGATGGAAGTTGGCATGGATCGTTTCAACAAGATGTCGAAACTCGGCATGATAAAAAATAACGGTGCGCAACTCGGTAAAGCCATATTTTTTGCAAAAGCCATCATCATTACGGGTTTGCTTCCCATTTTTGCTTTCCAAAAAGTAGAGGGCAAACTCTTTTCGCCGTTAGCTTATACTTTAGGATTTGCTTTACTCGGCGCACTCATCACGACTTTAACCTTAGTTCCTGTACTTATAAGTCTGCTACTGAAAAAAAATGTACACGAAAAGCACAATCCAATTGTACATCATCTAACTGGTTTTATGTTATTTGGGTTCAGTTTCAGTTATAAGATGCGGAAATTAGCCATTCCAACGTCCTTAATTATCATGGCAATTGGTTTATACTCTTTTAAGTTTTTAGGAACTGAATTCTTGCCCGAATTAAACGAAGGTTCTATTTGGTTACGTATTCAAACACCATATAGTATTTCGTTAGAAAAATCTGTTGAAACGTCAACCGCGGCGCGCAAAATTCTCATTCAATTCCCACAAGTAAAATACGTAGTATCACAAACTGGAAGACCCGATGACGGAACAGACGTAGCAGGCTTTTATAATAATGAATTTTCGGTCATGCTTTTACCCGAAAATGATTGGAAACCAAAATTATCTAAAGAGGAATTGATTGCGCAAATGAATGAAAAACTCTCTGTTTTACCTGGCGTGAATTTAAATTTCTCTCAACCCATCAGCGATAATGTAGAAGAAGCGGTGTCTGGCGTGAAAGGTTCTATTTGCGTAAAAGTGTACGGCGATTCATTGAACTATATGGAACCTAAAGTTAATGAGGTTTTTGAAATATTAAAAGGTGTACGTGGTATTGAAGATTTGGGTGTGATTCACAATATCGGTCAACCCGAATTAGATATTAATTTGGATCAACAAAAAATGGCGCTTTATGGCGTTGCCACTGCTGATGCAAATTCGGTTGTTGCTATGGCAATTGGCGGTTTGACGGCTTCTACGCTTTACGAGGGCATAAAAACGTTTGATATACGTATTCGTTTTCCAGAAGAATTTAGACATTCTACGGATGATATTGGTAATTTAATGGTGCCGACGCAAAACGGATCGAAAGTACCAATTAAAGAACTTGCTACAATTTCGCCTAAAACTGGTCCATGTCTTATTTTTAGAGATGATAATGAGCGTTACTCCGCGTTGAAATTTTCTGTTCGGGGCAGAGATATGGGTAGCACGATTGCTGAAGCCCAACTAAAAGTGAGCGAGAAAGTTAAACTTAAACGCGGCTACACAATGGAGTGGCAAGGGGATTTTGAAAATCAACAACGCGCCGAAAAAAGATTAATGCAGGTAGTACCCATTAGTCTGGTGCTTATATTTTTATTGCTATTTTCCATGTTCGGAAACATAAAAGATGCTGCTTTGGTCTTTTTAAATGTTCCATTCGCCATTGTGGGTGGTATAATGGCACTGCATATTACGCAAACAAATTTTAGTATTTCGGCGGGTATTGGATTTATTGCGCTCTTTGGTATTTGTATTCAAGATGGCGTTTTGCTAATCACCGTTTTCAAACAAAATTTTGATAAAATAAAAGGACAAAATCAATCGCTGTTCAGCGCCATTAAGCTGGGCGTTTTTTCACGCATAAGACCCGTTATGATGACAGCTTTAATGGCAGCTATTGGTTTATTTCCAGCAGCAATTTCCCATGGTATCGGTTCTGAAAGCTCACGACCTTTAGCACGTGTAGTTATCGGTGGAATTTTATGCGCAATGATGTTTTCTCTCTGGATTTTTCCCCTTATTTTCGCTTGGGCGTATGGGGATGACAAAAAACTAAAAAATAATGCTTCAATTAATCCTAATGAAGACTAATTAAAACTGTAAAGGCAAAAAAGAAAAAAAAGAAAAGTAAAGGCAAAATTTAAAAAGCAAAGGGCAAAAAGTAAATCTTTATTACTTTTTGCCCTTTGCTTTTTAAATTTTGCTCCATTATAAATTCTAAATTCCATTTGTATCGGTGGTTTTATCTAACTTTGTCAGATTGCTGTTTCAATTTTAAAAAATGGACTAAATATCAATTCATTAAATAGCTTCAATAAAAAATTAATCAAAAAATATGTTTTTTAATTTAAGAATTTTTAATTCAAGAAATCTTGCTATTTCTTCATTTTTTATTTTTCTACTTTTTATTTTTTCATGCACCACCAAAAAAGATGCGCCGCCCGTTGAAGCGACAACAAAAAAAGCGGAGGATAAAAATGTTTTCTGCGTTTCCGATACTTTAAAAAGTATGATTCAAATCGGAACAGTTAGTTCGGAACAAATTCAAGATGTATTGCAAGTTGCCGGCGAAGTTACTTTCAACCAAGATAAAGTAGTGCGCGTAATGCCACTGACGAGCGGTCAAGTGTTAGATGTATCTGCCAATTTAGGTTCATACGTTAACAAAGGGCAAGTGTTGGCAACGATAAAAAGTTTTGAAAACGTTAATAATGCTTCCGACCAAAGATATGCGCAAGCTGATGTCGCCATTACTAAAAAAAATATGGATGCGACAGAAAATTTGTTTAAATCGGGTTTGGCGTCTGAGCGCGATGTGGCTACCACCAAGCAAGAATACGAAAAATCGCTCACTAATGCTGAGCGCGCTAAAAATGTTTCGGGTATTTATGGTGAAAGAAATGCACAGGGTGATATTGTCGTAAAAGCACCCATCAGTGGCGTCATAACGGAAAGAAAAATCTCTGCAGGTTCGTATGTACGTTCCGATAATGCCGATAATTTATTTACCATTGGCAGCATTGACGATGTTTGGGTGATGGCGAATATTTTTGAAGCCGATATGAGTCGCGTGAAAGTGGGTTACGAAACTGAAATTACAACGCTTGCATATCCGGATAAAGTCTTTCATGGTAAAATTGATAAATTAGGCGATATGCTCGATCCGAATAACAAAGCACTACGCGTCCGCATTCGCCTTTCGAATAAAGACCGTTTGCTTAAACCTGAAATGTTTACGAACGTTAAAATTTCTAACGTTCAAGGTTTTAAGGCATTACAAGTACCGTCTTCAGCAATGCTGTTCGATTATGGTAAAAATTTCGTCATTCGATATAAAGATGATTGCAATGTAGAAATTGCAGACGTCAAAATTTTAAAAACACTCGGCGATAAAACGTATCTCTCGGCAGGTTTAAACGTGGGAGATAAACTAATTGTTAAAAATCAATTGCTTATTTATAGCGCTCTAAAAAAATAATTGATGGTGAAATATCAAACATCAAAAATGTAAAAGCTTAAATGCTCAAATATGAATAAGCTTATTTTCAATATCATAAATTTTTCATTGCGCCACCGTATCACTGTTTTCTTTTTAACAGCTATCATGGTGGTCATCGGTATATTTAGTTACCTGAACACGCCCATTGAAACATTTCCCGACGTTACAAACACGCAAATAATTGTTATTACACAGTGGCCTGGCAGAAGCGCAGAAGAGGTTGAAAAATTTATTACTATTCCATTAGAGACTGCTTTTAATGGTATTCAGAAAAAAGCAAGTTTGCGTACAACTTCGAGTTTTGGTCTTTCTTATCTTCGCATCATTTTTGATGATGGTGTGGATGATGTGTTTGCACGCCAACAAGTTTTAGCGCGTATCGGCAACGTAGATTTACCCGAAGGCATAAAACCGGAAGTGGAACCACCGTACGGACCAACAGGCGAAATATTTCGCTATACTTTAACTTCCAATACAAAAAGTTCACGCGAACTTTTTACCATTCAGAATTGGGTTTTAGACCGAGCATTTAAGCGCGTAGCGGGTGTAGCCGATGTAAATAGTTTTGGTGGCGCAGAAAAATCGTATGAAATTGCGATCAATCCCAGAATTTTAACTGATTACAGTTTAACTCCATTAGATGTTTACAGTGCCGTTCAAAAATCGAACGTGAATGTTGGTGGCGATATAATTACGCGCAACGGACAGGCTTATGTGGTGCGTGGTATTGGTTTACTCGATGATATATCGGATATTGAAAACGTAATTGTAACTTATAAAAATCGCGTACCTGTTATTGTGCGAAACATTGCTACAGTGTCTGAAGTAGGAAAACCTCGATTAGGACAAGTTAACAGAGACACCAAACAAGACGTTGTAGAAGGTATAGTTGTAATGATAAAAGGAGCTAACCCAACCGAAGTTTTAGCGGCAGTTCGTAAAAAAGTGGATGAGATGAACACGCAACTCAAAAAAGAGGATGTGAAACTCAACGTTTTTTATGACCGCACAAACTTGATGGAGTTTTGTACCGAAACGGTAATCCATAATCTGATTGAAGGTATTTTGCTCGTGACGTTCATCGTTCTGATTTTTATGGCAGACTGGCGAACAACTTTAGTCGTCAGTATCATCATCCCGCTTTCGTTGCTTTTTGCTTTTACGATGATGCGACTTCGCGGTATGACGGCGAATTTGCTCTCGATGGGGTGCGATAGATTTTGGAATTATTATTGACGGTGCCGTGGTAATGGTAGAAGGATTATTCGTCGCTTTAGACCATAAAGCCATTCAAGTGGGTATGCAGCGATTTAATAAATTAGCAAAACTCAGCATTTTTCGAAACGTGGGTGCCGAGATGGGTAAAGCCATATTTTTCTCGAAACTCATTATTATAACTTGCCTGATTCCAATATTTGCTTTTCAGAAAGTAGAAGGCAAAATGTTTTCGCCTTTAGCCTGGACGCTTGGTTTTGCTTTACTCGGCGCATTGCTCTACACACTTACACTCGTGCCTGCAATGTCGAGCTTTTTACTCAATAAAAACGTACGCGAAAAGCATAATTTTTTTGTAGAAGGCATCAATAAATTTTTTACTTGGCTATTCGATATTACCTTCAATAATAAAATAACAAGTTTGTTGGTTGCCGTTGCTATAATGGTACTTGTCTTCTTTTCAACGCGTTATCTTGGTTCGGAGTTTTTACCCGCTTTAGATGAAGGCGCATTATGGGTAAAAACACAATTACCCATGTCCGCATCGCTTGAAGAGTCCACGGAAGTTTCAAACAAAATGGTAGCTATTTTGAATAAATTCCCGGAAGTGCGCCAAACATTAACTCAAATTGGAAGAACTAATGACGGTACAGATCCGAAAGGGTTTTTTAATGTAGAGATTCAGGTGGATTTAGTACCGAAAAAAGAATTTAGACGCGGCATTACTGAAGATGAATTGATTGATTCGATTGATGTGCAAATGAAAAAAATGCCGGGTATTATTTTTAATTATTCGCAACCCATACGCGATAACGTAGAGGAAGCAGTGGCGGGTGTTCCAGCCTCTATGGCGGTTAAAATTTTTGGTAAAGATTTTAACACCCTCGATACCATGTCGCAAAAA
The DNA here is from genome assembly GCA_043786955.1 of Saprospiraceae bacterium. Taxonomy (GTDB): domain Bacteria; phylum Bacteroidota; class Bacteroidia; order Chitinophagales; family Saprospiraceae; genus JAAFJT01. The sequence continues at coordinate 7,222 of JAYVVO010000417.1, read as the reverse complement.
GTGATGGAAATTTTAAAAAATGTGCAAGGTGTTGACGATTTAGGAATTCTTCAAAATTTAGGTCAACCCGAATTTAGAATTGAACTTGACCAGAAAAAAATGGCATTCTACGGCATCAATACTTCCGATGCGCAATCGGTTATTGAAATGGCAATTGGCGGTAAAGCCGCTTCAACCCTCTACGAAGGCGAACGCAAATTCGATATTCGTATTCGATTGCCTAAAGAATTTAGAGATGATCAATCTAAAATAGAAAATTTGCTTGTGCCTTCGGCAGATGGTTCGCAAGTGCCGTTAAAGTCTATATCGGATATAAGTTTAAAAACTGGACCTGGATTTATCTATCGCGAAAACAACTCGCGGTATATCGCAGTTAAATTTTCGGTACGCGGACGTGATTTAGGTTCAACAATAAAAGATGCACAAGCACAAGTGGAAGCTAAACTAAAAAAACAAGAGGATTATACTCTCACTTGGAACGGCGAATTTGAAAATCAAGAACGGGCGCTGCACACGCTTGCGCAAGTTGTTCCGGTATGTTTAATTGCTATTTTGTTAATTTTGTTTGTCATGTTTGGTAATATGGGTAATGCTATTTTGGTGCTCATGAATGTGCCGTTTGCACTCATTGGTGGTATTTTAGCACTGCACGTAACCCAAATGAATTTTTCTATTTCGGCGGGCATTGGGTTTATTGCATTGTTTGGGGTGTGTATTCAGAACGGTGTGATTCTACTTTCTGTTTTTGAGAAAAATTTAAAGGCGCGCTTGCCATTAAATCAAGCAATTCGCGAAGGTGTGCGCTCGCGTATTCGGGCTGTAGTCATGACAGCCATGATGGCTGCGATAGGATTAATTCCGGCAGCGATTTCAAACGGCATCGGTTCGGAAGCGCAAAAACCTTTAGCGCGCGTTGTTATTGGTGGCTTAGTAACGGCTACATTTTTAACGCTCACAATTCTACCTATTTTATATGCGGAGTATTATAAAATATTACAGAAAAGAAAATTAAAAAATAGGGAATAGGGAACAGGGAATAGGGAATAAGTAATAGGTGATATGGGATAAGTTTAAAAGCATGTTCCCTATCACCTACTCCCTTTTACTTTTTCTATTCATTCTGCTTTCAATTCCAACACTACACTTGTACGGCTGTCTGTTAAATCAGGATTGAAACCAACCGTCATTAAATAATTTCCGGAAAAAACTTTATCCGTTTTTAGAGTGGAAGCAACGTTTGGATAGAGATTCAATTCTCTAATTTTATATTTCTTTGTCGGGTCTAAACCTTTAAATACAATGGGGTTTTTGGTTATGGCTTGGGGAAAAAATCGTTTGGTGACAACATAGTTAAACATCACTGCGCGCGATTTATCGGGCGAAACAAAAACCGACGAAGCTATTTCTCCATCCCATGGGCTGACTAAACGATACATATTGCCACGCCAAACAACATCTTGAATAGACTTGTAAGTCTTTACAGCTTCTTGGCTAAACTGTAATTCGTTCGGACTAAGTTTACTGATAACTATATCATAACCCATTTTTCCCATCATCGCTACATCGGTTCTAAATTTAATCGGATAACCACCCCAATCCGTGATGTGATTACAGTGCGTAATAGTTGGAAAGAAATAAGAATATTCCCATTGAATAAAAATACGTTCGAGTGGATTCGTATTATCACTCAACCAAAATTCTGTAAAATATTTTAAGGCTGCGTAATCAGCTCTTCCACCACCACCCGAACACAGCATCATCGGTACCGTTGGATATTTGACACGAATGCGCTCTAAAATTTTATAAAATCCGCGCACATAATCAACATAGAGTTGCGACTGTTTCTGTCCAGAATTTTTTAAATATGCCGATTGCGCGTTGTAAATTACGGCGTTACAATCCCATTTGATAAAAGCGATATCGGGATTTTTCGTGAAGAGCGTATCTAAAACACCAAAAACATGATCTTGCACCGCGGGATTTGCTAAATCTAAAACCAATTGATTTCTGAAATAATATTCTGGCCTATCGGGTTGCCGTATCACCCAATCCAAATGTTTTTCGTACAATTCACTTTTCGGATTCACCATTTCAGGCTCTACCCAAATACCAAATTTCACACCCGCTTTTGTCGCTTCTTTCACTAAGTAGCCGACACCATTTGGTAATTTTTTTTTGTTTTCTTGCCAATCACCCAAACCTGCATGGTCGTCGTTGCGCGGATATTTATTTGCAAACCAACCATCATCGAGCAAAAACATATCTACACCTAATTTTTTCGCATCCTTAAATAAATTCACAAGCGTTGGTTCATCGAAATTAAAACCTGTTGCTTCCCAATTATTTAAAAGTGTTAGTCGCTTGCCATTGCCGTCGAGTACGCGATACTTGCGCGCCCAACGCGTTAATTGCCGACTCGCTTCGCCTTTGCCGTTTTCGGAATAGGTGGTTATAAAACTCGGCGTTGTAAATTCATCACCCGATTTTAAAGGATATTCCGACGCAAAAGGATTGATGCCTGCAATGAGTCGCAAATTATCGTAAGTGTCAACTTCAAAATCCATTTTGAAATTACCCGTCCAAGCCAAAGTTCCCATTAAAACTTTTCCGTCATCTTCGGCAATTGGTTTATCGAAAGAAATCATGAACGACGGCGGCTGAAACATATTTGCACGTGTACCGAGTTTAGAATCTAAAACTTTGATGCCATGTGTGAGTAAATTTTCTTCGGGTCTCATTTCTTCTGCCCAAATGCCGTGATACTGATTTAGATAAAATTTTTTACCAGTAAAATACAAATTGGCAGAGGCATATTTTTCTAAAGTTATTTCACCTTTTTCATTATTTTTAATAACGGACCACTGCTCAATCACGTTTTCAGCAGCATAAGTTTTGTAATTCAGCGTGACTTGTACAGCGTAAACTGGATCACGTAAAACAATACTCGTAATACTAACATTGTCATCAATTTTTTGAACGGAATGACTGTCATACAATAATTCCGTAGATTTATTTCCGTCAGCGTGTGCAATCTGCAATGCTGGTTCCATCACGTTAAAAGTTCCGCTCGGCGTGTATGCGTGATTGTAAATTCCCGAATTATCATCTAAGAAGCGCGACTGTTCACTTACAGAAGTGTATTCGCGCGCATCGGCAAGTTTTTTTCCAAAATAAACACTTAGCAATCGGTTGGTATTATTTGTTTTAAAAACAATCGCGTTATCGCTTGTTTGAATAGCAATCGTCGCATTTTTAGCGCTGCCATAATTTTTTACATTCGCATTAACATCTATGGATTGCGCTGAAACAAAAAGCAAAGGGCAGATTGCAAAGAGCGAAAAGCAAAACGCAAAACGCAAAGTGTATCTGCGACGGACATAAAAACGGCAAACCCTCAAAGGGTTAAATATGTATAGTGAAAGCGCGACACGTTTAAGCATCGGGTGAAGCCAGATGAAAAAAGGCGAAGTAATAATTAAATTTGCTTTTTGAAAGTTGGTGTTTGCCTTTTGCATTTTACATTTTGCATTTTGATTTACCATGCCTTTATTTTTTTAAAAAAATTGTGCTGTAAAAATGCAATTTTATTTTATTTTTAGCGCATTCATTTAAAAAAATTACAAAAAAGAGTTGTGAAAAAAATCGCAAAAAGAATCAAAAAAAGAAGGGCACAAATATGTGCCCCTACAAACGGTTGTCTGCATATTATTTTCTCGTCGGACACTAACCGATTCTAAAACGTGTGTTGCACACAACATTTTTCAATTGTTTATAGCGCAGGACTAAAGTCCTGCGCTATAAATTGGTCGTGTCTACGGCACTTTGCTCTTTGCTCTTTGCCGTTTGCTAATTGCGGTTTGAATTATCGAATCAAATTTACCTCACCACTAACATTTTTAGCTGTGCCGTCGGGTAAAATAAGTTTTATCAGATAAACATATACATCGGGTGCAACATCGTTGCCACCTGTTGTGCCATCCCAACCTTTAAAAGTATTTGCATTGAGTGTCGTTTGATTTGTTTCTTCGTAAAGTGCTTTTCCGTAACGACTGAATACTTGAAAGGAAACAACATTGTAAGTCCCTTTCCAAAACGTAGGTGTTCGAGTTTGTGGGGGGGCAAAGTTTTTACCATCGTTAAACATGATGGTAAAATTATTATTTATCGTATCGCCGTTAGGTGTAAATGCGTTTGGAATTTGAAAATTTGGAAACCGCGCTTGAATATTAACACTGTATGATGCGCTACAACCGTTTGAAGTTGTTGCTGTAACAGTTACAGGTGTATCGTCTATCAATCCAAAAGTTAAATTACTTGTCGTAGAAGCGGGTTGTCCACCTTTTGTCCAACTGTATGTTGGCGTAGTGGATGTGCCGATAACGATTGCGTCTAATTTTAAAACCGTACCGACATCAACAAATTTAGAAAAAGTATCGGGCACAATGTTAACCGTAATATTCGGCGTTACATTAATATTCGCTTTGGCAGTCGTCGTGCAGTTATCACCATACGTCAGTGTAACAGTATAAGTTATATTGCTTTTGGGCGAAACCGTAATACTCGGCGTTGTTCCACCATTACTCCAACTGTACGTCAAGTTTGGCACGTTCGATGTCGGCACTGCTGTTATAGTTGCTGTATTACCAATACAAACCACTGCATCTAGAATAGTTGCAATGGATGCTGTTGCAGGCGTGATTGTTACCGATTTTGTTGCACCACAACCACCAGGATTTGTAATTGTCACACTATACGTTGAAACTGCCGTCGGTGTAACCGTTGGTGCAGGATCTGTACTTGTAAATCCATTCGGTCCTGTCCAAGAATATGTGTAACTACTCGACGGTGCAGAATTTAAAGGAATGGATGTACCAGCGCAAATGACAGGTTTAGGTGTGCCAAAAACTGGTGCCATTCCTACACTAATACTTGCAGTTGCCGAAGCTGGGCAATTACCATTTTTAACAGTTATTGTATATGTACCCGTACTTCCAGAAGGAACGTTATAACTCGTGTTGCCTTTAGCACTCGGAATATCCATGCCTTGCGGATCTTTCCATTTAATATCCGTCAAATTATTCGGCATTATTTTAGCGCTTAATAAAACTGCCATTTCTTGACCAGGGCAAAAAGTTGTTTGCGCAGGTGTGAGTGTAACTTTGGGCAAAGGTGTAACTATGACGCGAACTGTATCAATCACCTTACAAACGCCATTGGTTGCAACACGCGAAAACGTGCGCGTGGTATCTCCTTGAATAACCATATCATACAATGAATCGGGTGTTAAAAAACCTTTACCACCAAACCACAAAAACTTTATTTTAGGAAATAAGACCGATTCAAACGTCGGTGAACGCAGAATAGCAATCGCATTCATACAAATGTTTGTGTCTTGCGGAACAATCATTCTGTTAAACGGCAACGAATCAACGTACACCGTTACGGAATCGTTGCGCGTGCAACCCGCTAAAGAAATAGTTGCATAATATTTTGTTACACGTGTTGGATTCACGCGAATAGAATTTACCGAATCTGCTAAATTATAATCTTTATCTGAACTCCATTTCACAGCCGAATTTTGCACAGGAGATGTTGTTGCTGCAAGTGTTATCGTATCATTACGGCACAAACGCACCGAATCGGCAGGTCTAATTTTCATTTTCAGATCTACGCCGATAATGTTTACGGTATCTTTACTCACGCATCCACCCAAATTCGTCGCTGTCAAAATATATTGAATCGGCACTTTATTATTGAGCGAAGGTTGCGCTGTAACAGTTGCGTTCGGGTTATTGACTGAATCAATACCAGCCGTCGGATTCCAAGAATAAGTAACCGTTGGATCAATGGTGTTGAAACCAAGTTTAACTTTTGTGTCGCGACAAACTAAAGTATCGTTCGCGCCTTTTAAAACTGTTGGTGTAAAAACTTTTACAATTACACTATCCATGACAGTTCCTACACACGTTCCTGTGGCAGTTAGAAAATATTTTGTACTCACAGTCGGCGCAACGCGTGGATTATTTCCAGTGAGTGTTGAGCTCGGCAAAGAAGTCCAAGCATACGTTACTTTTACACTATCAAAACCTGGTTTTAATAAATTTAGCGCACTGCCGATACAAATATTTGTATCGCGCGCAGCACGAACAGAACTTGCAATATCAAAATTATTTTGGTTCGTTCCTAAATTGATGGCCGTTGTAAAAGTGCACGCCGAATTATCGGTCACTGTTAAAGCATACGCCCCTGCCGATAAACCTGTTAGATTTGAAACCGTAGAAATAAAACCCGCAGGTCCACTCCAAGCATATTTATACGGCGCATCGCCACCGATTGTCGAAAGCGAAATGGCACCACTACTTTTTCCACAAACCGTATTTGTAATTGTTGGTGTAGCCGAAAGTGCTGTAAAAACGGGAACAACTTTGCGCGCCGTTAAAACGCAACCCGTTGCATCTGTAATTGTTACAGCGTAATTACCAGCACTCAAACACGTTCCCACGCCAGTATTAGTTATTATTGTCGGTCCTGTCCATTTATAAGAATAGGGTGCAACACCTCCTGTAACGCTCACTGTGAAATTATAACAGCTACACGTTTTTACGAGATTAATGACTGGTGAATCCGTTGGACAAGCTAAAGTGGTTTTCAAAATCGGGTCTCCACCGTGTTTGATATTGCTTTTTAAAATGGTGGAATTTATTCCTTCACCAAAACTGTTCGTACTGAATAGCAATAAACAAAAACAAACGATGAGAGATAATACTTTTTTCGATGTCATAAACGATATTCTTATGGATTTCTTTAAATCTTACAAATAATTATAGCTCGGTTGTTATCTTACGTTAAAAACGTAAATAACGTTGCAATCTTACGCGCTGCTTTATCCGAATAATTACGGCATCAAATAATTTTTCGCTAAGTTACCTCAAATTTTACCATAGGTTTTAATCTTTTAATAGTTTAACTACGTAAATTTGTTTTGTTTTTCGAATTATTTAGATTTAGGATGTTTTTATAAATTAAAATGCCGTCAGCTTAATCTGAAGTATAATATATTGATTTGATTTTGGCTTTAGCCAAAAGTAGATCATTTATGGGTTTGACTAAAGCCTATTTATTTTAATTATAGTCCATTAGATAATGCTTAAGTTAACTCATTTACTTTAAGTTAATTTTTCTAAAAACTTATTCTGATTCACTCTTTCATTTTTTATTCTTT
>JAYVVO010000416.1:0-3644 GCA_043786955.1 Saprospiraceae bacterium | reverse complement strand
GCATTATTGCGCTGGATATTTTTCAGCAAAAATTAAACGAATTGCACAAACGCGCAGCGCGGCAAGGCATAAATGATATTGAAACGCGACTGATAGATTCCGAGAGAGTTATTCGCGCGCTCAAAAATTCCGCCGATGCTGTTTTACTCGATGTGCCGTGTTCAGGTCTCGGTATTTTGCGCAGACAGCCTGATACAAAATGGAAACTCACACCGCAGTCGCTTGAAGATGTTTTAAAAACACAACGCCATATTTTAAAAACGTATAGCAGCATGGCTTGTGTCGGTGGTTGCGTGGTGTATGCTACGTGCAGTATTTTGCGATCTGAAAACGAGCAACAAGTTGAATTGTTCTTAAATGAACACAGTAATTTTGAATTAGAGGAGCAGCGCACTATTTCGCCGTATCGAAATGGTTTTGATGGTTTTTACATGGCTCGATTGCGACGAAAATAATTTTTTGAATTTGAATTAACTTTTTGTTTTCATGCGAAAACGAGTTATTTTTGAATCAAACGATTTGATTTATAAATTCGTAGCACCGCTACGGACGAAATGAGTCAAAGAAGTATGATTTAAAAATAACCGTTTGTAGCGAAAAGAAATAAGTTAATTCAAGTTCTATATAAAGATTTCAAAATAAAAAGAGCTAACAGGTTTTTAAAACCTGTTAGCTCTAAATTTCTAAAATACTATTTTAAAAATTTTAATCTTCAAACTCGGCGCGTAAAATACGCAATACTTCAACCGCCGTTTCTTCTTCTAAATCAGTTCGACGAACGATTTCATCGGCGCGAAGGCGCAATACATCTCGTGCAGAATCGCAACCGATGCGTTTAAATTCGTCAATAATCCAGCTTTCAATTTCGTCGCCGAATTCTAACAAATCAACATCATCCACCAATTCATCTTCTCTGATGACATCAATTTCGTAATCGCAAAGTTTACTCGCCAACTTAATATTTGTTCCACCTTTACCAATTGCTAACGACACTTGATCGCCTTTCAAAGTTACCTTAGCATGTTTCGTCAACGCATTCACTTCTACGTTAGATACTTTAGCAGGTGTTAAAGCACGTTGAATATACAAACCAATATTGCTCGTGTAATTGATAACGTCTATGTTTTCGTTGCGCAACTCGCGCACAATTCCATGAATACGCGCACCTTTCATACCGACACACGCACCGACCGGATCAATTCTATCGTCGTGACTTTCGACAGAAATTTTAGCGCGCTCGCCAGGGAAGCGGACAATATTTTTAATAGTTATTACGCCATCTTCAATTTCCGGCACTTCCAACTCCAACAATTTTCCTAAAAAAGCATCGTCTGTGCGCGACATCACAATAGAAGGCGACGCGTTACGCATTTCTACTTTTTTAATGATGCCTTTCACAGAATCTCCTTTGCGATAAAAATCGCCTTTAATTAATTCAGCGCGTGGCAATAAAACCTCGTGCTTCGTCGCTTCGTCCATCACTAAAAAATCTTTTTTCATCACTTGGCTAATTTCGCCAATAATGAGCGTTCCAACGCGATCAACATATTTTTTGAAGATGTCATCTTTTTCTAAATCGGAAATACGCGACAACAAAGTTTGGCGCGCTGCTTGAATAGCACGACGACCAAATTCTTCGAGACCGAGTTGTTCGTAGCATTCATCGCTCACGCCGTAATCGGCATCAATCGCATTGGCTTCCGAAAGTGAAATTTGTGCACGCTCATCCGTTACTTCACCGTCAGGAACAATAGTGCGGACGCGCCAAAGTTCTAAATCACCGCGCGACGCGTTAACAATTACGTCAAAATTTTCATCCGAACCGTATTTTTTCTTAATCAATGTGCGAAATACATCTTCGAGAACGCGCAAAAGTTGTGCGCGGTCAATATTTTTTCCGGCTTTAAAATCCGAAAAAGAATCTACCAAATTCATCATAATCTAAAAATTTTATGTTTTTCTAAAACCTTAGGGTTCAAATATGAACCCTTACCAACGAAGTTGTAAGTTTTTATTTGAATGAAATAATGACTAAAGCCTTTTTTATATCGCTAAACGGAATTTCTTTTACAAAAGATTCCTTAATTTTTTTCTTTCCTTCCTTGCGTTCCGTGTTGTACGAAACTGTTATTTTATCAGTATCCGCACTATCTAATTTCGCTTCTAAGGGTGTGGCATCGGCGTCATTAAAAGTAATTTCCAGTGTTCTGCCAATATGTTTTGTGTATTGGCGCGGAAATTTTAATGGTCTATCAACACCTGGCGAAGAAACTTCTAAAGTATAATCGTCGCCTAAAAATTGCGCTTCATCAATTGCTGTTTCAATCGTTCGACTCAAACTACGACATTTTTCGAGCGACATACCGTCGTCTGCATCGGCAATAATTTCAATTGCTTTGTTTGCCCCCATTTTTATTTCCAACAACTGACAATCCGAAAACGTGTCGGTCTCGAATGTGCGTCGTATAATTTCGTCTAATTGAGAATCAATCATATTTTAATGGTTAATTGTTAATGGTTAATGCCAAACAAGATTAACCATTAATCATTAACAATTAACCATTAAACAAAAAGAGGGATGCGTTACCACAACCCTCTTTTTATCAGAAGATGTGCAAATATACAACCTTTTTAATTATCTGCAATTATTTTTTCAGCCACCAATTAAACACCTCTTAAATTAATCAAAAATTGGCTTGTCCGTTCTACTTTCGCGGCATTAAATATTCGTTTCAAACAAAATAAAAAATTCTACAATGCGCATACCTTACTACATAGTGGATGTTTTTGCCGAAAATAAATATGGCGGCAATCAGTTAGCCGTTTTTATTGATTTAGAAAACCAATTAACCGATGCGCAAATGCAGGCGATGACGCGCGAAATTAATTTTGCCGAGTCGAGTTTTATTAAAAAGCAAACTGGTAATAACAAATTTGTAGTGCGCATTTTCACCCCCGAACATGAAGTGCCGTTCGCAGGTCATCCTTCTATTGGTTCGGCGTATGTCATTTCTCAATTTATTTTAAAAGACGCGCTACCGAAACTTATTTTAGAATTAAAACACGCCGACATCGCTATTTCTATTTCTAACCCAAAAAATTTGAATGACTGCATAATTTCGATGCAACAAGCGCAACCTGAGTTTAGAGAATTTTTTTCGCACGAAGAAATTGCCAAAGAACTTAAAATTCCGTTACGCGATATAGACGCGAACTTTCCGATTCAAGAAATATCAACGGGTTTGCCCTATATCATCGTTCCATTAAAAAGTCGCAAAGCGATTGAAAATTTAAAATTTACTTACACCGATTTACAAAAGTTTTTAGTAAAGCGATTGAAATATAAAACCAATAGTGCGACGGGACATTCCACATCTTTCTTTTTTTTTACTTCGGAAACTTACAACAAAAAAAATCAATTCAATGTGCGGATGCGACTGCTTGAAAACGATATTCTTTCAGAAGACGCGGCAACGGGTAGTGCGAACGGTTGCTTTTTAGCGTATTTATTAAAACACCAATCGGAAAAAATTGCTGCCACGATTGAGCAAGGTTTTCAGATGGGGCGAAAATCTTTTTTATATTTAAAGGGCAGTGTATCGGAGAATAAATACGACATAAATGTGGGTGGTAAAACGCAATTG
>JAYVVO010000415.1:0-3656 GCA_043786955.1 Saprospiraceae bacterium | reverse complement strand
ATAAAAAGTTTGAACAAGATATTTCTTTAGATAGCGCGCAATTTAAAGTGCGCAAAGGTGAGCAAATTGCGAATATGGGAAATCGTGGAAATTCGTTTGGTGAGCATTTACATTTTGAAATTCGCGAAACGGTTTCAGAAAAAACGATTAATCCTTTACTTTTTGGAATTAAGCTCAACGATAATTCTGCGCCGAATTTAAACGGTATTAAAGTCTATGAATTTGAAAAAGAAGACGTAGTGAATGAACGCAGCATTTCGTTAAAAAAATCGGGCAATAATTATTCACTCGCTGTTGATACGCTCGAAGTTTTATCGGATAAAATTGCTTTTGGTGTTAATGCAACTGACGGCAGTGAAGGCTCGAATGGTCATAACGGTATTTACAATTTGCGGGTTTTTGCTGATTCGCAACTGATTTATAAATTTACGGCTGAGGCAATTGCGTTTTCAGAAAGTCGTTTCGTCAATGCGCACATGGATTACGAAGAACACGCCACGACAAATCGCTATTATCACCGTGCTTTTTTATTGCCAGGCAATTTTTTAAACATGTACGATTCGGTGGTTAATCGTGGCATCCTAACTGTTTTAGAAAAACCAGTAACGGTAAACATGGAAGTCGGTGACGTGAATGGTAATATTGCGCATTTGAAAATAATTTTAAAAAGAAAACCAAACGCAGTAACTACTAATTTTTCAAAACCCATTGCGCAATATCTTTTACCATTCAATGAAGGCAGCCTCATTAATTTTAATAATGTGCAATTGCAATATCCAGCGGGTTGTTTGTATCAGAATTTGAATTTACGATTAGGCTCAACGGAAACTGAAAATGGACAACTTTCGCCGACGTATCAAATTCAGAACACGCGCACACCACTACATACTGATTTTGAAATTGCCATTCAACCAACCGCGTCTTTACCCGATTCGATGCGCGGAAAAGTTTTTATGGCGTATTGTAAAAACAACGATAGTAAAATTTCTAATCTCGGCGGAAGTTTTAGGAGCGATGGATTTTTTTCTTGCAAGAATGATGAATTTGGAAATTATTGTTTGAAGTATGACACAACAGCACCTTCCATAAGATTGCAAAATACAAAAAGCAAAGGACACAAATCGAAGCCAACAAAATTAGCTTTTATCATTAAAGATAATTTTTACGCATGTGGAGAAACAGCATTAAAATATACCGCGACAGCCGATGATCAATTTTTTTTATTAGAGTTTGACGCTAAAAACAATTTGCTTTTTTATAATTTAGATGAAAATAGAATTCCTTCGGGTGAACATAGAGTAGTAATTACAGTTACAGATTTTTCTGGGAACGTAGCGACTTTTAGAGAGACTATGCTTTTTTAAAAATATAATTTTGATTATTTTTTGAGTTTTAAAAACTTAACATTGAAATTATAAATTATTCCTTTAATTTGCACTAACATATACACAGAGAGCTGAACTGAGTCAATTCCAAATTACAATTTTTTGCTTTGCAGTGTTGTTTTAATTTACAAGCAATTTTAATTTACAATCTTATTTTTTAAACATGGTAACAGAACCTTCAAGTTCTGTAAAGTACACCGTACTTCTACAGGCATTTAATCAATCAAAAAAAGCACTTCATGTGGCGCGAGTAAATAAGAAAGTAGCTAAAGAAGCGCGTGAAAAAGGTGAAAGCGAAGACATCTCTAAGATGGAACGCCACGTTTTGATATTTGATTTCAAGCGCGAAAAGCATCGGTTTAAAGCTAAAAAAGCAAAATTAAAACTTATTCGAGAGCAATTGAGGCTTTGGTTTAAAGCGAATCCGAATGAAACAACACCAGAAATGTTGCGTCAGGTGAATGAGCGGATAAAAAATTTGCAGAAAGTAGAGGGTGATGTATTGCAACTACCAAAAAATAAAAAAGAAAAAGTTAAAAAGATAAAAAAAGACCGTTTGCTCGAAATTGATAAAGAAAAAAAAGTTAAACAAAATAAGCACAATGATGTAGTGAAATTTGTAAAAGTAAAACATAAAATAGATGTTGAAGCAACGAAGGAAAAAAAATCTTATCGAGATAAAAAAAGTTTAAAAGAATTTTCTCTTGCTTCAAAGCCGAAAATTTTAAAAACAGAAGAACAGACAAATGAAGTTGTTCAGCATAGTAAGCTAAAAAATAAACCTTCCCTGCCAAACTTTTCTATTGAAACGACATCATTAGAAACAAAAAATGAGCGACCTACACAAACTGATTTAACAATTATTGAAGGCATAGGACCAAAAGTACAGCAGGTTTTAAATTCGCACAATATTTTCACCTTCTCAGATATTGTTCAATCTTCTGTTGATTCGATGCGCCAAATTTTAAAAGCGCACAAATTGTATATCATAAACCCAAGTACTTGGGCAGAACAAGCACAATTGGTGATTGAAAATAAAATGGATGAATTAAAAGCATTGCAATTGGCTTTGAAAAATGGAAAGCGCATTTAGAGTTTTGAGTTAGGAGCAATGTCAGTTTTAAATTACTTAGGGCATAGTTCAAAAAATAAAATAATTTCAACTCGTCTTTGATAACCCATTGAAATTTGAAATCAAAAATAAAATTAAATAAATTGCCGTCAGCACCAATTGACGGCAATTTATTTTTAAATAATTATTTCTTGGTGCTAAAATCTTCAATTAGTAAGCATATTTAAAAGTTTGGGATAGATTTTGCATAGTAAGGTTATCTGATTTTTTAACAAACTGATAATCGAAGCATGATTCAAAATTACGAATTTAAACCTTTACCTAAAACAATTCTTTTTAATTTTCTGCCTAAAATTTCATTGATTAAAATTTTCATTTTTTTAGATTCAACCGACCGCTGTCATTGAAGTGAGGCATAACCACGCCTGCGATTAATTAACCAAAACTAATTTAGTTGTTTGTTGATAGTTGATAGTTGATAGTTTATACTTTCACCTGTCGGCTATCAGCTCCAACAATCAATTACTTACACCGATTTATAGCATACTAATACATGGGATTACCAAGTTTTGTCTTTACAAAATTCGGCGACTTTCGACAAAATGTAAATACCAAACAGCAAAATGCAAAGTTTGTATCTCGCACCTTGCCTTTAGGTATTTGCACTTTGCGCTTTGCACTTTGCCTTTTGCTTTTTGTCTTTTGCTCTTTGCCGTTTGGTTACAGCAGATGTGATGTAACCAAAATAGATCCGCCCGTGGTGACTGCTGATAGCGTTTGCCAGTACAGTGTCAATAGTTTTAATGGTGGATTGAAAGCAGCTTGTGCGGCTTGTCCTGCCAATTCAAGTCCGACAATTATTTGGTACGATGCTGCTTTAAACCAAGTCGCTGCTGGAAGTCCGTTCGATCCTATAAAATTAAAATTAGTCAATACAGCCGTCCCTGGAAATTACATATTTACTGCAGTGTGTAAATGCATACCCAATAATTTAAACGATTCAAATTTAGTTAGCTATGGTGCGCAAGTGACGTTTAAAGTTATTGCGTTGCCAGCACCAAAAATTTTGGGTAACGCTTTACCTTGCCCGAACGAAACAGCAATCTATGTTTGTACGGATTCGTCTGCCAATTCAAATGCTAACAAATATACTTGGTCATTGAGTGGGGGTGGTGTGTTAATACAGAACGGAAACTCGG
>JAYVVO010000414.1:0-10188 GCA_043786955.1 Saprospiraceae bacterium | reverse complement strand
ATAAATAAACCGAAAATAATAAAACCATCTTTTTGCGATTAAAACAAAAATCACAGGGTTAAAAAATGTTTGTTAAACAAATTAAACCCTGTGATTTGCTTTTTATTTTTAGCAGACAAATTATAAACTTACCACCGAAATTTTAAGGCTATTTTTTTTATTCTCTTCTTTGACTTCATTTGCAATGAGCAATCGATCACCTAAAATTAATGCTGTTGCATTAGTTGCGTTTATTGAACCATCCACAGAGATATTTTCTGATACTTTATCGCCCGAAATTTTTGTAAAAACGAGTTGTTTTTTATCTGTATTTGTAGCATTTTGTTCCCACATCATTACAGCCATATTTTGTGAAGACGTCAGGCACGGATTTTTTACAGATTCATCAGTTAGTACCAAAAGTTTTTTCCCTTCTTGTGTAGCCAACTTCACACCCGATTCTTTTTCTGCACCAGAATACCATGCTATCAAAGCAGTTTTTCCGAACACACTCGAAATGGCACCATTGTGCGGACAACCTTCAATTTTCCAACCATCGTTATAAATAATTTGTGGTTTAGAAAAAGTTGCACCATTATCAGTCGAAGTCATACGGGCAAAATCGCGAATATCATCGTTATTATCTCTGTAATAAACATTCAAAGCACCTTGCGCATCAATCAACATATTGATATTGCAACAATCGCACACCACTGGATCAATCACGCGCTCAGGTTGAAACGCACCATTTTTTGTTATAACGAGACGCAAATTACGTTCTTCTTGTTTTGTGCTGTTCGCTACATCTTTTAAATAAGCTACTGCCACTTCATCATTTGGCAAAACAACCGCATCAAAAAAACCTCGAACGATTCCTTTTGTTGGATCTGCATCAACGGATTGTGGTTTGCTCCAAGTATTGCCATTATCTCTCGATTCAGAATAAACTATATCCGATGAGCGACCACCGCGACCGCGACCTCCACCTTGTTGATTTCCTGCTGCGGGTGCATCTGCGCGATTAGAAAACACCGCCACTAAACTACCATCTTTTTTTGTCAAAACTTTAGCGCGCATTAATCGACCGTTGCTAATACCACTCCCTGCATAAATCACTTTTTTATCTGAAAACGATTTCCCGTTATCTTTAGAAACAGAAAAACAAAAAGAAGTAATTCCTTGCAAATCTTTTTCCGTCCAAGAAAGCATCACATCGCCTTTATTAGTTGTTGCAAGCAAAGGCATAGAGTATGATTTTGTTGAATCAGTTTGGAAATTAACAGCATCCGCTTTAACAGATTTAAATTCAGCCGCAACGGAACTCTGCCATTTGTTGATGCTACTTTCTGGCATGGAACTACACATCGGCATTTCCGAATCTGAAATGGTTTTAGTCTTTTCTTTCGGACTAAAAAATGTAAAAATGCTTAATAATACAGCATTGAATAAAATAATGAGCTTTGTCATTGATAATTTTTTTTAAAATGATATTGTAAAGATAATAGTCTCGGAAATAATTATTTTTGGAAATCGATTTTTGAGGGAATTGTGTAGATGAAAAGGAAGATTGCGACGTAGGTTTGAATAGTGATGACGCAGATTAAAAGAATTTAAACATCTATTATTTCAGAAAAAAGAAATTTCCTTTTGGTTATTCTTAGTAATAGTTAGTGCAAATAAAAAATAAATTAATTCCTCGCTCGCACCTCGCTCGCACCTCGTTCGCACCTCGCTCGCACGCCATGCACCTCTAAAATCGAAGCACTTGTGCAACGTCTTCATACTTGCACATAGTATCGGCGCGTTTCTGACGCGCGCTAACTAGGTCGCGCACAAAAACATCAACTATAATAACTTGTTGGCAACATAGGAATTATTGCGAAGAGATTTATCCATTTACCACTAATAATTAACCATTAATTTTATCGCACTAAGGTAAGTTCGCCGTTATAAAAATCAACGGAATTATCTAAAAATTCTATTTCTGCCGAATAGGTATATACTCCAGGTGCTGCTTCTTTTCCATGATAAAAACCATCCCAACCTGTCGTGGGATTATTGGTTTGGAAATCGGTTTGTTGAAAAACCAATTCTCCCCAGCGATTAAAAATTCTAAAGTTTCGGACTTTCCGCACCACGGGAGCGCTAAAAATATAAAGCAAATCGTTTTGCCCATCGCCATTCGGAGAAAAAGCATTAGGAATAAAAATAGGCAAATTTTTATTAATCGCCACGCGAATTTGCGCATCGGTGGCACATAAGTTTCTATCAGTTACGTGCACTTTATAAATGGTAACGGTTGTCGGTTTAACTTGTTCTTGCAGACAAATCGGTGCTTTCATACAAGCAGAATCAGAATAAAAACTCCAATCCGTTTTTATCAACGAATCGGAATTGGTGTAAAGTTTTAACGTCAAGCTATCACCGAGATTTATAGTGATTGAATCTTGACCAAAAGTTGCAGTGAGCTGTTTATCTTGCGCCAATAGCAGCATGGTGTCAATTTGGCAACCGTTGGCATCTTGCGTATAAATATGGTAATTGCCAGCACACAAATTATTGAAATTTTGGCTCGAAAAATAATTTAAACCATCCAAAGAAAGTCTGAAAGGCTGCGTTCCGCCAACGATGGAATCAATATGAATCGAACCATCGCATTCACCGTAACAAGAAGGCTTTGCTGTTAAAACACGTTGTGAAGATGGAAATGCTTTTATGCGATTTACTTGAACAGAGTTGGAATTACTACAACCGTTGTTAGAATTATTTACGATAAAAAAATAAGTACCTGGTTGATCAACAACTGCGTTGAGCGTGTTTTCACCTGAAACAATATTGCCTGGTCGCGCAAACCATTGATAGTTGATGGATTTCCCAAAACTCGTTCCTTTGGCAGAAAGCGAAACTGTTTTATTTCTACAATTGAGCGAATCAGTCGCATAAGCCGTTGCAATCGGTGCAACTGTGTCAGTTGCAACAGTTACAGTTAGTGAATCTGAACATTTATTTGTATTATCCGATATGACTAATTTATAATCGCCGCTTTTATTAACCTTGGGGAGTAACGTCGTTGAATCGGCAATAAAATGTCCACCCAAACGCGCCGTCCATTTTATGGCAAAATTATTTCCTGTTGAGGACGCACTTGCATCAAAACTCACCGAAGAATCTTTACAAGTAATTGCCCCAGGCGGAACAACACTAACAATGGGTTTTTTAATATTTTGCTTTAAGAAAATAGTATCAATGGTGCTACAACCATTTTTAATCAGCGTAACTTTTAACGCGTAAGAACCGCCAGCCGTTGCATCAAAATTAACGGACTGATTAATTGGTACATCGTTAAAAGACCATTGATAGCTCACGCCGTTCTTAGGCGTTGAAAGAGAAGCGTCTAAATTAATTTTCGGATTTGTGCACGATATGATACCAGCAATAGGTTTAATTTTAGCGGTTGGTGTAACAGTATCAATATAAACAACAACGGTATCTGTTTTAAAACATGCACCTGTTTGAACTCTTAAAACGTACGTACCTGCTTGAGAAACAAATTGACGCAGCGCATTGCCGCTCAATCCACTACCCGACCAACTGATTGTAACGCCGTTGCCTTGCGTTGTACTATTTCCGCCCAATTGTGCAATGCGGTGAGTACAAGTTATTGTATCGTTAACACCCGCGTTTGCTATTGGTGCTGTTACTATTTCAACATTTACATAAGCAGTATCTGAAGAGCAAGGTGAAGTAGCGGGTTGTGCTGTTTTAATATAAGAGAAGCGATACACACCGACCGCTTGATTCAAGGTTTTGAAAGTGCCAGCCAAAGGATTAAAAGCATTTCCACTTGACTTAACCGCCGAAACTTCATACCAGTTTCCACCTAAATCGGCATTGACGAGTAATTTAGAAAGTTGAATCGTTGTATCTAAAGAAGCACAATATTTTTGACTGGGTAACGGCGCACCAGCAAAAGGTGGTAAGAAAACGGTAAAATTGAGTTGTTTATTTAAATTTGAATCTACGCAACCCAACGAATCAGATACAGAAATTAATTTAAAAGCTGTTGAATTGCGCGGACAGAAAGATAAAGCATCAGTGGTTTTTAAATTAACGAACAAAGAATCGTGGGTAACAGTATCTGTTAATCGCGCACGAACCGTGAAAGGTGCAAAACCAGAATTAGAAACTTTAACAGAAGCGCAATTACCGCGACATAAAAAAGTATCGTTTGAACTAAATAGCGTCGTTGGTTTAGGATTAAAAATTACGGGTTGACTTGAACCTGCCGAAAAACAACTATCTAAAAGCGTTACATGACCTGTACTATCTTTTCCAACAATTTCAGAAATGAAATATTTTTTGCCAAAGGTTAATCCAGCAAAAAAAGCAAACTTAGCCGTGTTACTGCGCGATAAAATACCAAATCGCGCATTGCCGTTGTGCAAAACAAATTCACTTGTGTCCCCAGCAGTTTTTTTAGTTCCGCCCAAAAAATTTGCGCGCGCAGTGTCGCTGTAACACAAATTCAAAAGCGTGGTGCTCATTGAACCTGCTAACTTAGTGCAAGCAGCTACATTACATGAAGCACTCGTACCAGTAATTAAAAAAGTAGAACAGTTTGAAGCATCTTTTAAAGCGTAGCTATAATTTCCTTTCGGAAAGCTTGGCGTTGTAAAAAACCCTAAATTTTTTATCGCAGTTGAAACATTGTTGCTGGTATTAACCAAAAGAAACGGCAGCGTGCCGTCAGAAATATTAAAAGACACAAAAGCATTTTTTTTATCCGCGCTGCAACTATCAGAAATATTACCAACAACAGGTTTTTTTAAAACCGTAATTTTTACCGTATCGCTTTTTGTGCAACCCGAATAATTTTCAGTCCAAATTAAATTATAAACTCCTGTTGCAGGAATATTAATTTGCGTGTTAGGGATTGTGTTATTGATAAAAATAACTTTTTGTGCATTGCTGGCTGCGTTCGACCAGTTTCCTATTCCTCCAACTTGGAGTGTACTTGTGGTTGCGTTAAGTTTTGCGACTAAATCGCAAAAAACGGTATCTACACCTGCGTTTAAATTGGCAAAATTATAAAAATAAATTACTAAACTCAGCGGTAAACTGTTGCCACAATCGCTAACTGCTATAACTTCTACGGTATCGGTAGCTGAATTAGTCGGCCAAGAAACTGAAACACTCGTCGTTCCTTGTCCTGATTTTATTGTACCATTCGGCGTGCGCCACGTGTAAGATTTTGCACCTGCTACTGGATTTATCGAAAAATTATTGGTGCTGCCTTGGCATTCGTTATACTGATTATTTTTATCAACGGTTGTAGGCGTAGCTAAAGTAGTTGCTACTGTGTTTTGAGTAATCGTAATTGATAAAGTATCTGTAAAAACACGATTGCCCAACAGCTGTTGTAGCTTTACATAAACCGAATCAAAAACAATGACGGAGTAAACACCAGCGACTTTTACTAATTGAGCAGTCGTATTATTATTTTGGTTAACCATTGCGCCACCTGCGGTAGTTTGGTAAATCCATTTATAAGTTAAGTTGTGTGAAATAGCGTTACACGCATCGTTGTTATTAACCAAACCCAAAGCGATACTATCTTTACAATCGAGCGCAAATTTGGTAGCATTTAACGTATAAGTTTGCGTCGCGTTGTAAATTGTATAATTCACAATGCTATCGCAACCGTTTAATGCTGTATTTTTTAAAGTTGTTGCGCCCGTTTTTGGCGAACAATCGGCATTAGGTGTTAAAATTGTACTTCCTAAAGTTTCCGATTTTCCATTTTTGATAAAGAAAAATTTGGAAGTTTTTCTATTGGAATATTTAACAACACTTACATTGAAAGTTGTATCACATCCAGCCGAACCTATTTTAGAAAAAGTATAAGAAGTTGAAACATCAACCGCTGGTGTTGGTGTGTTTTGAACTACTGTTCCATCGCCTAATGTTGTGCTCGTGCCAGGACACAAATAAACATTTGGGAGCGTAACAACATTCGATCCACCAAGGACAACAGTTAAACATTTTTGCGGGCTTTGTGTACAATCGTTTTTATAATTGACGCAAACATTTACAGTTCCAGTGGCGGGAAAATTTGCGTAATTATAAAAACTATCTGGTCTTGACACAATTTGAGGCGCGCCACCATTATTTGAAATCGAATAGATATATTCAGTAGCATTGAGATTAGCAGGAACAGAATAAACAGAACTTGATACGCCAGCACAGACAATTGAAGCACCATAAACAGCCGTTGGAGCTGGTAATGGATCAACAACATTTTGAATAGTGCCACTTAAAACAGTAATATTAAATGAACAACCCGCACCAGAATAGCCGTCAACTAATAAATAATATGTTTGACCCGCGTTTAAGTTGGTTGCAGTAACATCCGCAACAGGTTGACCGCCATTTGAATTAATACAATTTGAAACGGGCGTAAAACTCGCAGAATCCGCGCAATTCGTCGTCGAAAAAATCACTGCTTGAACACCATCTGTTCCACAACCAGCACCTGCCGTAAATCTTAAAGAGAGCGTGGCGCTGTTCGCTTTAATTTTATACCAACTCGGACTCTCCAACGAACCACAAAATCCTTTAGGATTTAAATAAGTTTTCCCAAATATCGGCACTCTAATAGTACTACAATGCGCATTGAGTTGTGCTGTGTTACAAAAATATGGCGCAGTACAAGCATTATCACTCGGATAAGGCTTATTACATTGTGCTGAAATTTGAGTGAGCGGTAGTAAAAATAAAATAAATGGTAATATGCGTGGTATCATTTAAAGGAATCTTCGATTAATTGTAATTATCGTTCAGAAAGACTTGCAAATATAGTTGTTAGTTTATGGTTGTTAGTTGTTAGTATAATTCTACTACTAACAACTATTAACTATCTTTTAGTATGCAAAAACCATGACTTTTAACGTTTTAAAAGACATATTTGTATGTGAATAGTTAAACAAATTTTAAATGCCTAAAAATTTAATTGCACGAAACGAGTTTTACCTATACTTTTGGGCTTATTTAGTTGTTGGTTGATAGTTGTTAGTTGTTAGAACGATGAACAATTATCAACTATCAACTATCAACTATCAACTATATTAATTCCATGCAAACTATTTTTAAAACCTGTTTACTGCTTTTTTTAATTTTTTCAACAAAACCTTGCACTTCTCAAACAATTACCAATGGCGATTTTGAAACAGTGGATACCACGCTAAAAGTTTTAGGTTGGAAGTGGTCAAATGCGTTTGGTTATAAATTTGTTGCCGATCCATTCACACATTATTCTGGAAACTATTCAGCCTTGCTTGAAAATGTTTCTAATATTGCCACGGAATCGGGCGGTGCCGCATTCGTTCAACCTTTTTTAACACAAAAAACAGGTTTAAAAAGTTGGCGTTTCAGTGTAATGGTTAAAACGCAATCGGCTGCGCCCTGCGGCGTAATTCTGAACGCTTTTTGCCGACAATTTCCCATTCTTTCGACTGATATGTTTGAACGTGGCATCGGTGGAACAGCAGATTGGCGAAAAATTGTCGCCGAATTTACTTTACCAACTTATACCAATGCGTTAAGTTTTGGCGGTATGTTAACTGGCTCGGGAAAAATTTGGTTCGACGATTTTAAATTAGAAGAAATACCATTGGATATTAAACCTGTGAGCCCGTTGGTCAAAAAATATTTTGCCGAGTTTATTGATACGCTAAAGTTAAATTCTATCCGACGCGATTCCGTTGATTTCGATTTACTCGAAAAAGATTTGGAACTTATGGCGAATGGCGCGCAAAACAAAGACGATTTAAAATTACCGTTTCAATATGCTTTTGCAGCGATGAATGATAATTTTGGTGCGTTCTACGATTCAACCACGATGGTTAAAGCTGAAGCGGATAAAATTATCGCTCTGAAAAATAAAAAAGCTGCGCCGCCTTTGCATTATGCTGTTGGCGGTCTTTGGAAAAATGAATATGCTATTATTCGGATACCGAGTTTTTTTGTAGAAGATCCAATACTTTCAAAATTATATTCCGATAGTCTGGTTCATCTCATTAAAAAAATAGAAAATAAACATCCAAAAGGTTTTTTGATTGATCTTCGAGATTGTAGCACAGGTAATGTTGATGCGTTGATGAATGGGTTTTCGCCTTTTTTTAATGATAAAAAAACGCTCAACTTAAATTACGCAAACGGAAAGATGAAATCATGGGATTACAGCGACACCACAAAATATAAATTGAATAAAAAAATGTCTGTTGCTGTTTTAACCGGACCATTGACTCAAACAGCTGCTGAAGCGGTGGTTATTGCTTTTAAATCTAAAAAAAATACGAAACAATTTGGTGAACCTACGGGTGGATCGAACGAAGAAGCAAGAAATTTCAAACTTTCTGATGGTGCGAGTGTTTCATTTTCAACGGGCGTGTATTCCGATGCCAAAAATAAAAAATACTTTGACAGAATTAAACCTGATCAGTTCGTGGAATTTCCCAAAAATGTTCAAATAAAAATTGAAGAGGATGCCGTTGTTTATTTAGCTACGCAGTGGATTGAGAATTTTTAATTGTCATTTTATTAATGGTTAATGCCGCTCGTTAATAACTATCAACCAATAATAAAACCCTTAACTACTAAAAAAATGAATGAAGTTGCAGCTATTGTCGCCTGCGCGGAAAACGGCGTGATAGGATTTGAAAATAAAATTCCTTGGTATGTTCCTGCCGATTACGCGTACTTTCGTCGTGTGACGATTAATCATGTAATAATTTTAGGCAGAAAAAATTACGAGAGTATCGGTCACGCTTTACCAAAGCGCGTAAACATAGTTGTCACGCGCGATGAAAATTATAAAAAAGATGATATTATTGTAGAAAACTCGATTGAAAAAGCGATTGAACACGCTAAATCAATTTCTACTGAAACCATTTTTATTATTGGCGGGGCTGAAATTTATAATTTATCCTATCCGCTACTTACAAAATTATACTATACCGAAATTCACGCAAACGTTAAAGGTGACACGTTTTTTATTCCTAAAGATTGGAACGATTGGGTTTTAGAATCGGAAGAATTTCACGCGAAAGATGAAAAAAATATGTACGATTATACTTTTAAGATATACAATCGCAAAAAATAATATTGTAAAATAAAATGGAATTTGTAGAAGTGAAAAATTGAACGTTGGTACTTATCTTTGGGTTTTAATAGATAAACACTTAAACGTCTACAATTTCTTTCGTATGAAAAACGCTGTAATTTTATTTTTCCTCGCCCATGTTTATGTAGGATTATTCGCTCAAAATCCACCTGCATTATCCATCATAAGAGAAAGCGATTTAAAACGGGATATTTTTGAACTTTCCGATGCGCATTTCAAAGGCAGATCGGCGGGAACAATTGACGAGTTAAAAGCTTCCACTTGGTTGGCAGAAAAATATAGAACCATCGGATTAATTCCAGCAGGTGACGACGGAACTTTTTTGCAATTTTTTAACATGAAACGCAATCGCGTTGCGAACACTTCCTCCATTACTATTAATAACCAAAGCTTAAAATTATGGACGGATGTTGCCGTTTCGCAAATGGCGCACAAAAATATTTCTGCACCGATTGTTTATTTGGGTAATGGTGCTGATATAAGTCTTTCAACCGTTGATGTAAAAGGAAAAGTTGTCGCGATTGAAGCCAATCCGAAAGATATTAATTTAAATGTGTCGCTACCAACTTGGCGATACAGCCGTTACATTTTAAATAAATACGGAACACCACTGATTAATAAAGGTGCGGAAGCCATAATCTTTATTGCCGATGAATACGGTGAAAAAAGTTGGGATGATGGATCTGAAAATTTTAAACGCGGCACGTATGATATTGAAGGTGGTGCGAATGCAAATGTCACTTCAACTGTTCCTGTTTTGTGGTTGCACAGCAATATGAAACAAACGCTGCAAAAAAATGATGCGCAACTCAATGCTAATATAATTATTGAACAATTCGATTATCCTTCGGTGAATATTATTGGTAAAATAAACGGAACAGATGCGCAACTTTCTAAAGAATATCTTTTGTATTCTGGTCACCAAGATGCGCACGGAATTAGAAATGTCATCAAAGGCGATTCAATTTGTTACGGCGCAGACGATAACGCGAGTGTGGATGTTGCAATGCTTGCTATTGCGCGTGCTT